>CAIRMK010000403.1 GCA_903879645.1 uncultured Bacteroidota bacterium | reverse complement strand
CACTGCTGTTTCTTTGCTGTTTTTTTTCTTTTTTCTTTTGGTAGGGTGTAAGTCTACGGAGTCTTCAATGGCAAATAAGAAACAAATTCTAAAGAATAATTATTTAAAAGGCAATTCTATTGCGCTTTATGAAGGCATCAACGATACCAGTTTTGTAAAACTTAAAAACCTTAGTGGTGATTTTGTTTTTGATATGAAATATGCCACAGCAGATAATTTTCTTAAACAGAAAGTGTATGATTGTGATGAGTGTTACCTAAGAATGAAAACGATTAAAAATCTTATGGACGCCAATGCAGAGTTTATGCAGAAAGGCTATCGCACTAAATTATTTGATTGTTATCGTCCGTTGGATATTCAAAAGAAAATGTGGGAGATTGTTCCCAATGCTGATTATGTTGCCGACCCTAAAAAAGGTTCTGTACACAATAGAGGAGGAGCTATTGATATCACTCTTGTAGATGCTGATGGAAAAGAATTGGATATGGGTACACCTTTTGATTTTTTTGGAATCAAAGCCAGTCATAACTATAAAGATTTACCGAATAGAGTTTTAAAAAACCGAGCCTATCTAAAAGAAATTATGCTCAAACATCATTTTAAGTCGTTTGAATCTGAATGGTGGCATTATAATTTGGAAGAAAGTATGAAAGACCCTTTGGCTAATTTTAAATGGAAATGTAATTAGTTATTCAATACATTTTAAATAATCCATAAAGAAATGATCGGGGTTGTAAGTCTTTTTATCTACCTCTGATTTTAAAGTACTTTTGGCTATATAATCTACTGTTTCTCCTGAGAATTTTATTCTAATGAATGATATGGGTGAATTTTTTAATTCTTGAAAACTATCTTTCATAAACAAGAAATAACCACCTAATATTCTGCTATTTTCATTGTTATTTCGTACAGAATTCCCGCACGATTCTTGGTCAATTCCTAGTAAAGTAACAATCTTACCATTATTCAATTGAATATAGATTTTAGAATTCTTGTCAAAACATTTGGCAGCAAGAAAATCTGGACTTTTTTGTATCATTTGCACATTTAATGACAATAATCCATCGGCATTAATCAACGAAAAGAAGATTGAGGTTTGGGTATTCCCAAAAACACGTTCGTGAATAACATAATCTTTGGTCGATTTATAAATTCCCAAACTGTCTTTAACATTGGTACTGTATTCGCATTCTTTTTGAGCAAAAGTGGTAATTGAAAATAATATAGAAACTAGAAATAATAAGGTTTTCATTTATTAATTTATTTTGGTGCAAAGTAACACTATTTTGGAATCATTCTTATCAGTTGTAAAAAAACAATAGCGATCTCCACCATCTTTGATATTCCATTTGGTTCTAATAGTTTCTACAGTATCAGGAAAATTTCGTGTGGTGATATTGGCGTTTTGTTTAGAAAAATGCTCCCGCATTTCTTTTTTAGAATAGTCTAACACTTTTTCAATTTGAAAAACTCTTCCCGGAAATTCAATTAAATCATTAGAAGTATAAAGATGAGAATGTTGGTGCAGTTTCTCTACAGGAAATTGAGTAGTAATAGCTGTAAAACCACCTGATTTCATAATGGCGCTGTTGGGTTCGTATAAATATTTTTTAGGCAAACCTAAGGAAGTAACAAAATTGGTATTGTGATGGAATTGAAAGATTTGTGTAGACTCTTTTTTGATATTAATTGTTTTAATGATAATGTCAGCGATAAAATCTTTTTCGATTTCCCATAACAACTCTTTCACTTCATTATCAACAGCTACAATGTGAATGGTTTTTACATTTTTCAATTCTGATAAACCAGCAGTAATATCAAGAATAGGTGCCGTTTTGATTAAAATATTATTAGCATATTGAAAATAGAAATCTTGTAAATCAGGAACATTAGGAAGACAATCGGTTAACATGAAAACTTTTCCTTTGCTATCATTTCTTCGAGAAGGATCAATATAAATCCAATCGAATTTTTGATGTAAGTTTTCTATAATCTCTGAGCTGTCACCAGCAATACAACTACAATTATGACTTTCTAATTGGTTAAAATTGTGAGCAACTATTTCTGATAATTCTGGATTAATTTCGCAATGAATTAGTTGTCTCATTTTTTTAGAAAAGTAAAAATCATCTACTCCAAAACCACCAGATAAGTCAATTAAATTATCTCCAGAAACTATCTCGGATTTGTAACGCGCAGTAATTTCAGATGAAGTTTGCTCAACAGATATTTTACTAGGATAGATTATATTTTTAGTAGTAAACCATGTGGGTAGTTTTTCTTTGCTTTTAGCTCTAGCTTCTATTTGGTTTAACAGGATTTTAAAATCTACTTCAGGAAAAGGATTTTTCTGAAAGGCTAATTTAGAAACATCAGTCCCTGTCTTTTCATCAATATAGTTTTGAATTTCAGGTTTTAAAATTTCGTGAACAATCATTTTCTAAATGAATCTTAATTAGATGTTTTTGGTTAAGATTATAATCACTTTGTTATTAGGAAAAAACTCTTTTCCGATAACTTTTAAGATAGTATAAAGAGGCACTGCTATAATCATGGCAGTAATTCCAAAAAGAATTCCAGCAATCAATACGACTAGAAAAATTTCTAAAGGATGTGACTTGATACTTTTAGAAAAAATAATAGGAGAGGATATGTTAGCGTCTAACAAATGCACAATTATAAATCCTGCAAAAACATATAATGTTGTGGGCAAAATAACGGTTTGAAAATCGCTACCCAAATTACTCAACATGGTTAAAACTGAAGCTAATGCTGCAGCAATTAGCGGACCAACATAAGGAATTATATTAAATAAAGCACAAAGAAAGGCAATTACAAAAGCATTTTTAACTCCAAAAAACAGTAAAACAATCAGGTATAAAATACAAATGATTGTCAATTGAACTAATAATCCAATAAAGTATCGAGTTAGTAATAATCTAGTTTTTTCTACCGAATTTAAAATTTGTTCTTCATGTTTATCGGGAATAATTTGTTTTACTCCAATAATGAAATTCACTTTGTCTTTTAGAAAGAAAAAACTAATAAAAAATATGGAGATTAAACCAATCCCTAAACTACCAATAGTTCCAATAATAGAGTTGAAAAAATCGGTAAAAAAGCTAAAATTAAGTTTAGAAGTAATATCCGATTCTTTTACTGATTTTGTAATGTCAATATGATGTTGTTGACCATAAATATTGAGATCGTTATACAATTGTAATATGCGAGTTTCAATAGATTTGGTGTCTAATAATGATAAATTAGTACTTTCAGAAGTAATTAGCGGTACAAACATCATAATTAAACTAAACACTAAAAAAAGAAAAATAAGTAAAGTAGTAATAACCGCTAACGTATTAGAAAATTTCAATCTTCTTTTTAAAAATTCCACTATAGGATTGGCAATCATAGCTAGAATAACAGCAATAATTAAATAAATAATTACTGTTTGTATTTGATATATAAAATACAAGGAGCCACAAATCAAAACTAAAGTTCCAATTGCTTTTAAAATACCGCTAGTAATTGCGTTTGAAGGAGTCATTTTTTAATTATTAAAAATGTAATTCAAAATATTGGAGCCCATTTTTAATGCTTTTTCTCTTACTTCTTTTGGATCATTATGAACTTCTGCATCTTCCCATCCATCTCCTAAATCACATTCATACGTGTAAAGAAGTACTAAGCGATTGTTTTCAAAGATACCAAAAGCTTGTGCTCTTTTACCATCATGTTCATGAATTTTTGGTAAACCAGCAGGAAAGCTATATGGTTTTTGAAAAATAGGATGATTGGCAGGCAATTCTACCAAGTTATTATTAGGGAATATTTTTTTAATTTCCCTTCTAATATATTGGTCCAATCCATAATTATCATCAAAGTGTATAAATCCTCCCGAAAGCATATAGTTACGTAAGTTAATTACTTCGGCATCACTAAAAAGGATATTACCATGACCAGTAGCATGTACAAAAGGATAAGAAAAAATCTCAGGGCTTCCTGGTTCTACCGTTGCAGGTTTGGTTTTAATTAAAGTATTATTGTTTTGATTGCTATATTTTATCAAATTGGGTAAAGAAGTTGGATTGGCATACCAATCGCCACCACCATTATATTTTAATAAAGCAATTTCTTGTGAAGTACCAGTTAAAGTAACAAATAACAAAAGGAATGGTATAATATTTAATTTCATGCTTTTATTATTTTTTTATGTCTAAAATTAATTTGTCTATTTCTTCTGTTTTCCACCCAAAAGTTGTAGTCGTTACTTTTCCTTTTTGGGCATATTCTAGTGCATTTTTAGTATCTTTTTCTTTAAGATATAATTTTGAAATCAGTAGGTATTTATCTAATGATTCTCCTAACAGCAATGATTGTTTTGACCAAGCAATAGCATCATCAAGACTTTTCTTATCGTCTATGAAATTCATATAAAAAGTCGAAACTTCCACTAAAGTATTTGAATCTTTCCAAGCAAATTTTTCAATGGAATTTTTAGCCGTTATTTTATAATTCTTCCAGTTTTTATTATTCTCATAAAGCAGTAAATCATATTTGAAAAGAAGTGAGTCTACTTTTCTAATTTTAAACGATTCTGCAATGGGTTTTAGTTTGTAATAATTGATAGTGTCATTAAGGTCTACTAATGGTTTTAGGTTATCAGTAGCTATAAAAACTAATTTTTTATCCACTCGAGTAGGAGAGGATACTTTAGCAAACTCTTCTTTGTGAGCATTGATATATTTAATTTCATACGAATCGATATTGTTGATGCCGTTGGCAATTATTCTCCAATTTTGTTCTGTAAACCAATCCTTTTCCGATTTTGTTTTTAAATATTTTTCAGTAATTTCAGTGGCGTCTAATCCCGATTTTCTAACTGCAGTAATATATTTCAAACAGGTATCACCATTACTTGGATCGGCATAAAAATTATTTTTTAGTGTATTAAATTGGTTTTCTACTAGTAATGCACTTTTGGCTTCATTAATAAAATCATCTTTTTTAAACTCTCCTGAAATGCAATTGAGTACATTTTCATCACTATCTAGAAATCCAAAAGTAGGATAGAATTTAACTTTAAACTTATTTTTAAAACGGTTTTTTAAATCGGTGCCAATTTGTGATTCTGAATTAACTGCCACACAAATAAAGTTAGTATTGAAATAAGTAATCACATCAGCATCAGTAAAGATTTCATTCTTCATTTTGTTGCAATGAGCACACCATGTGGCATAAAACATGATTACAATAGGTTTTTTTTCTGCTTTAGATTGAATTACAGTAGCATAAAAATCGTTGTCCAAAAATAAAGTTTGTTTTTGAGCAATAGATAATTGAGAACTACCTAATATAAATGTAAGACAAAGCAATAAAAGTTTTTTCATCATTATTCGTTTAATAATACGGCACTGTGACAAGCTACAATAGCAGCAGTTTCTGTTCTTAATCTCGTGTCTCCCAAAGATACAGGAATAAATTTATTGTCCAATGCCATTTGAATTTCTTTAACAGAAAAATCCCCTTCAGGGCCAATAAGAATTAGTAAATTTTCTTGTAGTTTTAGTTCTTTTTTAAATGATTTCTTATCGGTTTCTTCACAATGAGCAATGAATTTTTGTCCGTTGAATTCTTTTTTTATAAAGTCTTTATAGGTGATGGGTTCATTTAATTTTGGAATATAATAGTGCAACGATTGTTTCATAGCCGATTCTATTATTTTTTGAAAACGATCGGTTTTAATAATTTTTCTCTCGGAATGTTCACAGATAATTGGAGTGATTTCTTGTATTCCTATTTCGGTAGCTTTTTCTAAAAACCATTCATAACGTTCATTCATTTTAGTGGGAGCCACCGCTAAATGCAAATGATATTTAGTAGGTTCTTGCTTTTCAAAAGAAAGAATTGTTACAGTACATTTATTGTCAGATGCTAAGGTTATTTCAGTTTTAAATAGAAAACCTAAACCATTAGTTACAAAAAGAATATCGCTTTCTTTCTTACGAAGAACTTTAATGATATGCTTACTTTCTTCTTTGTCAAAAACAAACAATTTTTCATTCTCTGAAATGGTTGGACTGTAAAATAATTGCATATTAAAATTCTATTCGTGCTTTAGAAACTACTGCGGCATCATTAAATTTATTTTTTAGATATTTTTGATAACCAACTATTCCAATCATAGCAGCATTATCGGTAGTGTATTCAAATTTTGGGACAAATGTTTTCCAGCCATATTTCTCTTCAGCTTCTTTTAATGTATTTCTAATACCTGAATTCGCAGAAACACCTCCGCCGATGGCAATTTGTTTGATTCCAGTTGCGGCAACGGCCATTCTTAATTTTTCCATTAATATTTCAATTATCGTATATTGAATGGAAGCACAAATATCGGCTTTATTTTCTTCAATAAAATTTACATTTTCAGCTACATTTTTTTGGATAAAATACAAGATTTGAGTTTTTAAACCTGAAAAGCTAAAATTCAATCCCGGCATTTTGGGTTTGGTAAAAAGAAACTTTTTAGGATTTCCTTCTCTTGCAAATTTATCTATTAAAGGTCCACCAGGATAGGGAAGTCCCATAATCTTTGCAGATTTATCAAAGGCTTCACCAACAGCATCATCAGTAGTTTCACCAATGATTTCCATATCAAAAAAACTTTTGACAATTACAATTTGTGTATGTCCTCCCGAAATTGTTAATGCTAAAAAAGGAAACTCTGGTTTGTCAAATCCTTCTTCATCAATAAAATGGGCTAAAATATGGGCGTGCATATGATTGACTGCAATAAGAGGAATATCTAAAGCCATAGCAAAAGATTTAGCAAAAGAAGTACCCACTAATAAAGAACCCATTAATCCTGGACCTTGTGTAAAGGCAATTGCAGCTAGTTGTTCCTTATTAATATTGGCTTTTTTTAAAGCCATATCTATAACAGGAACAATGTTTTGTTGATGCGCTCTTGAAGCTAATTCTGGAACTACACCGCCATATTCTTGATGTATTTTTTGTCCAGCAACTACATTAGATAAAACCTTGTCATTTTTAAGAACAGCAGCAGCAGTATCATCGCAAGAACTTTCAATAGCTAAAATAAAAACGTCATTGTTTGACATTGGGCACAATTTTTGAATTATATTTGATAAACCGCTATAAAACGATTATTTTTACAACGTTGACAAAAGTAACTATTTTCAAGGTTTCTTATCTACAGCCTAATTAAATTTTGGAAGAAAAAAAAGTAAATACGCGTTTTAAAAAAATCAGAAAAATAGTTTTTCGTACTTTTCTTGTTTTACTAGTACTACTATTTGCTGTTGGAATAGCTCTTTCTTTACCTGTCGTTCAGACAAAAATAGCCCATTACGTTACTGAAAAACTTAATAAAGATTTTGGAACCGACATTTATGTTGATGAAGTTGAAGTCAATATTTTTGGTGGCGTTCAATTAAAAAAAGTATTGGTTAAAGACGAGAAAAAAGATACTTTAATTTTTTCAACCCGAATAGTGACAAGTATTTTAGATACTAAAAAACTACTGGATGGAAATTTAATTTTTGGTAAAATGACTGCCAATGAATTGACGTTGAATGTTAAAACTTACAAAGGAGATAAAGATACTAATCTAGATAAATTTGTGGCAGCATTTGATGATGGCAAACCAGCTTCAGGTAAATTCCTGATGACTTCAGATAAAATTACCTTAAAAAATTGTCGGTTCAGAGAGATTGATTACAATAGAGAAGTGCCATTAGATGTTGATTTTACGAAGATAAATGCAATAGTTACCGATTTTAAAATTATCGGACCAAATGTTTATACTAACGTAAACGAAATGTCTTTTATGGATCACAGAGGTGTGTTTGTTGAAGATTTAAAATCAAAATTCACCTATACTAAGAAGAATATTCGATTAGAACAACTTGATTTAAAAACAGCGGAATCTAATTTTAAAGGTGCTGTAATATTAAAATATGAAAGAAAAGATTTTAAAGATTTTAACAATAAAGTAATTTTTGATGTTAAAACTGAAAAGGCTTCTATTGCTTCTAATGATATTTGGCATTTTTATAAAGAAATTGGGAAAAATCAACAATTTGATTTAAAGGGCAAAATAAAAGGAACATTAAATAATTTTACTGCAAAACACCTTAGGTTAAAAGATACTAAAAACTCTGAAATAGTTGGGGATGTAAATTTCAAAAACCTTTTTTCTAAGAAAGGACAAGGGGAATTTTATATGAAAGGCTCGTTTGAAAAAGTCACTTCTAATTATGAAAATTTAACGTCCCTCTTACCAAACGTTTTAGGTAAAAAATTGCCTTCTTCTCTTAAAAAATTCGGTCAATTTAATTTAAGAGGAACTGCTGAAATCACTGTGAAATCAATTGATGCAGATTTTAATTTAATGACTAAACTTGGAAATGTTACTTCAAAATTGGTAATGACTAATATTGATAATATTGACAATGCAACTTATTTTGGAAATATTATTCTAGATAACTTTGATGTAGGTAGTTTTTTAAATAGAAAAGATGTTGGAAAAGTTAGCATGGACGTTCATGTTGATGGAAAAGGATTTGTTGAGAAATATATAGACACGAAATTTTCTGGAGAAGTTAAAAGTATTGCATACAATGGCTATTCTTATAAAAATATACTTGCTGATGGAAGTTTTAAAAAACCAATTTTTAAAGGAAAAGTAAATGTTAATGATCCTAATTTATTTTTAGATTTTGATGGCATTGTTGACTTAAGTAAAAATGAAAACGTTTATGATTTTCATGCTAAAGTAGATTACGCTAATCTGAAAAAATTAAATTTCATAAACGATGGTGTTTCTGTTTTTAAAGGTGATGTGGTGATGAAAGTTACTGGAAGTTCTATCAATACAATGAAGGGAGATGTTATAATAACAAATGCATCCTATCAAAACCCTAGAAATATCTATTTCTTTGATCACGTAACAGTCAATTCAACTTTTGATTCTAATAATGAGCATACGCTTTCATTAAATTCTCCAAATGAGGTAAATGGTAAAGTACAGGGGAAATTTGAATTAGAACAAATAAAAAAAATGATCCAAAATTCCTTGGGAAGTTTATACACTAATTTCAAGCCTAATGTTTTGACAAAAGGACAATATTTAAAATTCAATTTTTCTGAGTTTAATCAAATTGTAGAAATTTTGAATCCAAATATTTCTCTAAATAAAGATGCCATATTAAATGGTATAATTAAAGGCGATGATAATGATTTTAAACTAAATTTTACTTCTAAAACAATAGACGCCTATACTACACATTTGGATAATGTTAAATTAGAGATAAACAATAAAAATCCATTATATAATACTTATGTTCAAATGGATAGTATAAAAAATAAACAATATAAAGTGAGAGATTTTTCTCTTATTAATGCAACTTCAAAAGATACATTATCATTCCGAACAGAATTTAAAGGCGGAGAAAAAGGCAAGGATTTTTATAATTTGAATTTGTATCATACCATTGATAAAAACAATCAAAATGTCATTGGATTTAGTAAATCAGAAATGATGTTTAAAGATTTCTTATGGTATATAAATGAGAAAAAAAATGATGAAAATAAAATAATATTTGATAAAGATTTCAAAAGTTTTACTTTTGAAGACATTGTTGTTTCACATGAGAATCAATCCATACAATTAAAAGGATTAATCGACGGAAAAGCGAATAAGGATTTACAATTGACCTTCCATGACGTAAACCTTAATAAGGTAACTCCTAATGTAAAACAGTTTAAGTTTGATGGAAAACTAAATGGTAAAGTCTTTTTAAAACAAAATAACACAATATATCAACCGACAGCAGCTTTAGAAATAAAAGACTTATCAATTAATGATAAAGCATTAGGTAATTTAGATTTGAATATTAAGGGCAATGATGATTTTTCGAAATTCGATATTGATTCAAAAATAGAAAATGAAAATAGTAAGTCCTTTACTGCAAATGGAAATTTACAAATAGTAGAAGAATCAACGTTAATCGATTTAGATTTAAACTTTGATAGATTTAACTTAGGAATTTTAAGTAATTTGGGAGGAGAAGTTTTATCTAATATTAGAGGTTTTGCTTCAGGTACAGCCAATTTGAGTGGCAATGTTAATGATATAGATTATAAAGGGAAATTATTTGTTGATGATGCAGGATTAACAATACCTTATTTGAATGTAGATTACAAAATAAACCCACATTCCGTTGTAGATGTCACTCAAAATAAATTTATAGTCCACAAGACAAAGATTTTTGATACAAAATTTAATACAGAAGGGACTATAGAAGGATTTATTAAACACAAACAATTTGGCGATTGGGAATTAGATTTATCAATAGCATCGGATAGAATGTTAGCATTAAATACAAAAGATCATGAAGATGTAGCTTATTTTGGCACCGCATTTATAAATGGGAAAGCAACAATTAAAGGACCAACAGAAGGACTTGAAATTAATGTAAATGCAAAATCAGAAAAGGGAACAGATATAAAAATTCCGATTAACGATGCTGATGCTGTTAGTGAAAATAATTTCATTCATTTTTTAACAAAAGATGAAAAATTGGGTAAAAATAAAAAGAAAGCAGAATTTATTAGAAATTATAATGGGCTGCAAATGAATTTTGAATTTTCCATTACTCCTGTTGCCAATATTGAAGTTATTCTGAATAGAGAATCGGGTCATGGGATGAAAGGAAAAGGAGTTGGGACTCTCAACATGAATATTAATACATTTGGGAAATTTGAAATGTATGGAGATTTTACGGTTTGGGAAGGTTCTTATAATTTTAAATATGGAGGATTAATAGATAAGAAATTTGATGTTAAGAAATATGGCTCTATAGTTTGGGATGGTAATCCCTACAATGCAACACTTAATCTAGAAGCAGTTTCTAAAAACATTACTGCAAATCCAGCGGTTTTAATTGATAATCCTTCGTTTAATAAAAAAATACCTGTGGATGTTATTATTGGTCTGAAAGGAACAATCACCAATCCAGAACCTGATTTTAATATTAACTTTCCTAATGTAAGTTCAGTGCTTAAATCTGAAATAGAAACAAAATTAAGTGATAAAGATACGCGCCAAACACAGGCTTTATATTTATTGTCGACCGGAGGATTTTTAAGCCAAGAAGGCTTAAGCCAATCGCAAGTGACTAACAGTTTTTATGAAAAAGCGGGAGCGCTATTCGGTGATATCTTCAATGATAAAGATGGTAAAGTTAATTTTGATGTAACCTATACTTCGCCTGATAAAACAGCTTTAAAACCAACAGATGGTAGAGTTGTGGCAACTGTAACCACACAAATTAATGATAGAATTACTATTAATGGAAAAGTTGGGGTGCCAACCGGAGGTGTTACTGAAACCACAATCGTGGGAAATTTTGAGGCGCAATATCGTGTCAATGAAGATGGAACATTGAATTTGAGAGTCTTCAATAAAGAGAATGATATCAATTATATTGGGCAAGGAATTGGATATACACAAGGAGCTGGAGTCTCCTATGAAGTCGATTTTGATACTTTTAAAGAGTTGATTAACAAAATTTTTAAGAAGTCCAAAATAGAACGAGAGAAAAAAAATATTGAAGAACCTGAGAAAAAGGAATTGCTACCAGATTATATTCAAATGAATAAAGATAAAAAGAAATCGGAAGAAAAATCAAAAAATAACAATAACGCAAAAAAACCTGAAGATAATTAATTCAGGTTTTTTTTATGATATCCATTGTTTTTTTACTTAATAGCTTAAAACTTATCAACGAAAACGATTGAATTTTGTTGGTTTTGCGATATATGTAAAATACTCCTGTTTTATATGGGTATACTTTGCTAAATTTACATTTTAAAACATAAAATTATGTCAAAAACGATAAAAAAGGTTGGTGTGCTAACATCTGGAGGAGATTCTCCTGGAATGAATGCAGCTATTCGCTCTGTAGTTCGTACATGTGCCTATTATAAGATAGAATGTGTAGGGATTTATAGAGGTTATCAAGGGATGATAGAAGGTGATTTTAAAGAAATGGGACCTCGATCAGTAAATAATATTATTAATAAAGGAGGGACGATATTAAAATCAGCTCGTTCTAAAGAATTTATGACAGTCGAAGGTCGTAAAAAAGCACATGAAAATTTAATCAATGCTGGAATTGATGCGTTAGTTGTCGTAGGTGGAGATGGTAGTTTTACAGGAGCAGAAGTTTTTAATAATGAATATAATTTTCCAGTAATGGGAATTCCAGGAACTATTGATAATGATATTTTTGGAACCAGTCATACTTTAGGATTTGATACCGCTTTAAACACAGTAGTTGAATGTATTGATAAAATTCGTGATACGGCTAGTTCACATAATCGTCTTTTTTTAGTAGAAGTTATGGGACGAGATGCGGGGCATATTGCTCTTAATGCAGGAATTGGTGCTGGTGCAGAAGAAATTCTTATTCCCGAAGAAGATATGGGATTAGAACGATTATTAGATTCTTTGAGAAGAAGTAAGGCTTCTGGTAAATCATCAAGTATTGTTGTTATCGCCGAAGGAGATAAAATTGGGAAAAATGTATTTGAATTAAAAGATTATATAGAAGAAAATTTCCCGGAGTATGACATTCGTGTATCCGTTTTAGGACACATGCAGCGTGGTGGTTCTCCATCATGTTTCGATAGAGTTCTTGCCAGTAGACTAGGTGTAAAAGCAGTCGAATCTCTATTGGAAGGAAAATCTAATTTCATGGTCGGAATGTTAAGTGATAAAGTAGCCTTAACACCTTTAGAGCAAGCAATTAAAGGCCATTCCGAAATTGATAGAGAATTATTAAGAGTGTCAGATATAATGACAACTTAAAATGTTAATTAGTTTGTTCGATTATTTGTTTAATCGAATAACCAAATAAACACATATAGATATTAACAAAAAGAAAAAAAAATGTCAAAAGTAAAATTAGGAATCAATGGATTCGGAAGAATTGGAAGAATTGTTTTCAGAGAAACATTTAATAGAGATAATGTTGAAGTAGTCGCTATCAACGATTTATTAGACGTTAACCATTTAGCATATTTATTAAAATATGATTCTGTTCACGGTCGTTTCAATGGAACTGTAGAAGTAAAAGAAGGAAAACTATTCGTAAATGGAAGAAATATTCGCATCACTGCTGAAAGAAATCCAGCGGATTTAAAATGGAATGAAGTCGATGTTGATGTAGTAGCAGAGTGTACAGGTTTTTTTACAACTATAGATACAGCTAGCGAACACATCAAAGGAGGGGCAAAAAAAGTTATTATTTCTGCGCCATCTGCTGATGCTCCAATGTTTGTAATGGGGGTTAATCACGAAACAGCAAAAGCTACTGATTTTGTAGTTTCTAATGCTTCTTGTACAACTAATTGTTTGGCTCCTTTAGCTAAAGTTATTCATGATAATTTCGGTATTGTTGAAGGTTTAATGACAACAGTTCACGCTACAACATCCACGCAAATGACAGCCGATGGACCCTCTAGAAAAGATTGGAGAGGTGGACGTGCTGCTAGTGTAAATATTATTCCTTCCTCCACTGGAGCAGCTAAAGCTGTTGGAAAAGTAATTCCAGATTTGAATGGGAAATTAACAGGAATGTCTTTTCGTGTTCCTACTGTTGACGTTTCTGTAGTAGATTTAACTGTTAAATTAGCTAAAGAAACTACTTATGAAGAAATTATGGCTGTTTTAAAGAAAGCTTCTGAAACCACAATGAAAGGAATTTTAGGTTATACAGAAGATGCTGTTGTATCTCAAGATTTTATTTCTGATAAAAGAACGTCAATTGTTGATGCTACTGCAGGAATCGGTTTAAATTCAACTTTTTTCAAACTTGTTTCTTGGTATGATAATGAGTACGGATATTCAAGTAAATTAATTGATTTGTCTGTTCATATTGCAAATCTATAATATAATTAAAATCCCGATGTCTTGATTAAATAGCTGTCGGGATTTTTCATTACCAACCAAACAAACCCAACCATGAAATTATTAGTTGATAGTGGATCTACTAAAGCCGATTGGATAGCAATTGACGAAAACGGAAAAGTACTGTTCACCACACAAACTTTAGGATTGAACCCTGAAGTTTTAGATAAAGAAGAAATCATTTCACGTCTTGATGACAAGTTTGATATTTCTCATAATAAATTAAAAGCTACACATTTATTCTTTTACGGAGCTGGTTGCGGCACAGATAGAATGAAAGATTTTCTGACAATCACTTTTCAAGAATATTTTTCAAATGCTGCTATTTCAGTACACGAAGATACTTATGCTGCAGTTTATGCAACAACTCCAAAGAACGAAGAAGCCATTGTTTGCATTTTAGGAACTGGTTCCAATTGTAGTTATTTTGATGGTACAGTTTTGCACCAAAAAGTGCAGTCACTTGGTTATATTGCTATGGATGATTGTTCTGGAAATCGATTCGGACGTCATTTATTAAGAGGTTATTACTTCAATAAAATGCCTAGAGAATTAGCTTTGGAATTTGAAGAAGAATACAATATCGAACCCGACAATGTAAAACATAATTTATATAAAGAACCCAATCCAAATGCCTATTTAGCGACCTTTGCCAAGTTTTTAATCAAACATAAAGACACCGAATTTTGTAAAAAATTCATTAATGCCGAATTGGAAGATTTTGTACAAAATTATATCAAACAATTTGATAATTGTACTCAAATTCCAGTTCACTTTGTAGGTTCCATAGCTTTTTACTTAAAAGAGGAATTGGTAGAAGTTTTATCCAAACACAAAATAAGCGTGGGTAATGTTTTAAGAAGACCTATAGATGGTTTAATTGCTTATCACGTAATGAATAAATAATATAAAAAACCTGACAATCCCGTCAGGTTTTTTATTTTTACAACAAATTGATAGTTATGGAAATTGCAATAATAGCGCACGACGGAAAAAAAGCTGATATGGTACAGTTTTTAAATAAAAATAAAGAAATTCTTCACGAAGAAAATATTAAATTAATAGCTACTGGAACAACAGGCTCAAAGGCAGAAGCAGCCGGATTTAAAGTAAAAAAAATGCTCTCTGGACCGCTGGGAGGGGATGCGCAAATTGCAGCTAGAGTAGCCGAAGGGAAAACAAAAATGGTGCTGTTTTTTAAGGACCCTATGTCTAACCATCCTCATGAAGTTGATATTAATATGCTAATTAGAGTTTGCGATGTTCATAATGTTCCGTTAGCTACAAACGAATCAACAGCGCAACTTTTGCTGGATGCTATTGCAAAAGATTAATTCACTGTAAAATTATAATAACCTAAAGTATCTAAATTTGAAATTGTTGAATTAATATTCATAAACAAATTATTTCCAACACTATTGGAACGATACTCAACTGAATCTGTAGAGGAACTATTATAACCAAAACTTAATCTATAATTTCCAGCACTTGTCAATTTTATACCAGCACGAAATTCATATTTGTCAGAGATTGGATTAAATAGTGCGTTGGCATTATAAAAATTACCTGTTTCATAAGTAAATCCTCCGGTAGTCAAAATTATAGTAGCTGGACTTGCATCAACTAATGCCCAATTAGTTGCATCAATTTGCTTTTCAAGTAAATAAGTAAAGTCAAATGAAGTAGCATTGCCCGTTGATTTTCTTAAATCTAATAATGTATTTTGCCTTGTTTCTGATTGAAGTCTGTTGATATTAGAATTAATAAATAAATAATCACCAACGGCATAAGATGACTGTGTTTGAATTTGTGTCAAATTTGGAATAGTCAAATACTCTTCATAATAGAACGAATTATCATTCGTATTACATCCCGTAAAAGTAAGTAGGACTAAAACAAAAAGGAAGGCAAGTTTTACTTTTTTCATATTTTCAAGTTTTAAAATCTATAGCCTAAATTAATTCCAACGCGCGAAATAATATCTGGACTTTTAATAGTATTGGTTAAGTTTTTACCAAAACCTACTAAAATTTCAATGGCATAAGCTTTTTTAATATACATTTTATAGCCTAATCCACCTCCTAGAGCAAAATCAGCGTATTTTGTAATTTGAGTAGTATAATATCCGTTTCCATTTTCATCAGTAGCTCTAATGATTTCTTTATAATCACCACCATTAGCAGAGGCAAATATTTCGGCAAAATAATAACTTGATTTCCCTTTCGATAAAGCATAACGAATGGAAGGATTGAATTCGTATTTTGACAAATTATTTCGAGAACCACCATCAAATTCATTTTGAATTTTAGCGCTATTGGAAAAGTTTGTGTTTAGATTTACTGAAAAATTTTTCCCTAAAAATCGCTCGTAACTTAAACTTATTCTTCCAAAGGCTATGGCAGAGAAAACATCTACTCTAAACTCATTTTTGTTTGTTTCGATTGAACTTTCTTGAGCAGTAGCAAACATAGAAGTAAATAAAAAAAGGACAATTATTTTTTTCAT
>CAIRMK010000402.1 GCA_903879645.1 uncultured Bacteroidota bacterium | reverse complement strand
GTTTTTTAATGCTTTAGCCTTAAATGTTGTCATTTTTTTTGATACTTTTTTGATACTTTCTTCATAAATTTTTCACAGAATAATATGCTAATTAATTAAGCTAATAATAATATTAGAGTGATGCTTGTCCTTTTTAATAGGAATAGATTTGGCGAAAATTTAAAAATTATGAAACGTACACTTTTTTTAATAGCATTCGTAATGCTATCAATCACCGATGGGTTTGCTTGGGGTCACAATGGACACTCACTTGTAGCTGAAGTTGCATTCAACAATATGGATGCCAAAACAAAACAAACCGTATTAAAGTATCTCGATGGAATGAGTATTGAAGACGCTGCCAATTGGATGGACACTATGCGATCGGATAAAAACTATAATTTCATGAAGCCTTATCATTATATTGATTTTAATAAAGGAGCTGATGTAACTGAACTATCGGGTGACAACATTATCAATGTGCTGAACAAAACACTTAAAGACCTTGACAATATGAAAGGTTTATCTAACGATGAAATTAAAACGAGATTGTTTTATTTGTTTCATTTGATTGGTGATTTACACATGCCTCTACATGTTGGCTATAAAGATGACAAAGGAGGAAATACCGTTCAAGTATCTTTCTTTGGGCGTAATACCAATCTTCATGCTATGTGGGATTCTGATATTATTGAATATAAGAACCTAACGCTTGCCGATTTGATGAAATTGAATACTTATAAACCAAATGAATTGGCGGCTATCAAACAAATTGATGTCACTAGTTGGGCTAAAGATTCTAGAAAGTATTTAAAAAATGCTTATAATCTGAATGAAGCAAAGATTTCTGATATTTATGTTGATGCCAATTTCCCTATCATCAAACAACAAATTCTAAAAGCAGGATTACGTCTTGCCACTATATTAGAACATTACTTTAAAAACGTTGATTATGTTACTTCATTAAAAGCTGACTTTGACAACAAACCATCAGAAATAATTGGTGGAGCTAAAGAATTTATTGAAGGTGCTATTGATATTGATATTACCAAGGCAGCAAATTATGAAGGTAAATTAGTTAGCACTATTGGTAAAGTATATTCTACAAAAATTTTAGAATCTAACGGTATGACTTTATTAAATATAGGTGGAGAATATCCTAACTCTCCTTTAACAGTAGTAATCTATTCCGATAAGCTAAAAAATTATAGTTTTATTCCTGCCGATTATTATAAAGGTAAAACTATAACGGTAACAGGTAAGATTAAAATCTATAAAGGAAAGCCTGAAATCATATCTAATTCACAAAATGATATCACTGTTAAATAAGATAGAAAAGTTAAAGTAACTGCGCTATTTAGTTTGAATGTTGTATTTAGGCAATCTTGCCATTTGTAGATTACAATTTATTTTATATATTTGTTTTAGTAGTTTTTTATAAACTACAATTTAAAGTTATGATACCAGCCCTGAAAAGGGCTGGTTTTTATTTATATGATGTATCAAATCTACTCCATTTTAGAATCATAAATACCAATATAACAATTTGTTGAAGGTCTAAAAACTGCTTTTTTTAAATCTAATTGTTATATATTTTTTGATTTATTCTCTTTCTAATTACTTTTTACTTTATTTTATTTGTAAGATTTTATCTTATGTTTATTTCTATAATTTTATTTAATCGACAGTTACTATACTTTGAACGACAAAAATTAATATTTGCTTAAATAAATTACTATATTTATATACCGCGAAGATAACCCCAAATCTTAAGAACATGGCAACAATTAACTACTATTACACCAAATCTGTTTTAGAAACAGTTAGCGAGAATCCAACGCAATTCAAAAAAGCATTGCAACAAGCTAAAAGAAATTTGATGCCTTTTGAAATCGATCATTTATCCAAATGGTTAATTTCCTACACTACTAATAAACCTGAGCTTCAAAAATGTATTGAGGAAATACATATAATGTAATCTCTGCAATCATAATCTCCTTCTTTGTAACCATATGGTAGCGTTATGCTAACTATAGCGCCTTGATTTCTGTGCTTTCAATTGAACTAGTGGTTTCAAAAGTATAGCTGCTCTTTTTTTTTAAGTAGTGGTTTTAGAATTATCATTACAATAAATAATTTAACCTTCAATTGTTTAGCCACTTTTCATATTTAGTTTTGTAAGATTTTGTCTTTTAAAATTAGTTGTCCATAACTTTAATCGACAGTTGCTGATTTTTGACCGAAATTTAGTAGTATTTAATCGATAATAGAATTTTTAAAAAGTATAATTTACTAATTTTATACTACTGAAGATAACCCCAAATCTTAACTATTATGGCAACTATTAATTATTATTACGCAAAAGTAGTTTTACAAACTGCTAGTGAGAATCCTTTGCAATTCAAAAAAGAATTACAACAAGCTAAAAAAAGTTTATTGCCTTTTGAAATTGATCATTTGACCAAATGGTTGGATTCTTATATTACGAATAAACCTGAACTTAAAAAGTTTATCGAAAAAGAACAAATGGCTTGTAATTAGCAATCACAAACCCCTTCTTTGCAATAATTGGGAAGTACTATAGTAAACTTAGTGCCTTTGTTTTCTTTGCTCTCAAAGGAAATGGTTCCTCCTAGTTTTTCGATATTGTATTTTAAGGTGAATAATCCAAGTCCATTACCATCAATTTCGTCGGTAGCACGGTAGAAGAGTTTAAATATATCTTGCTGTTTATCGGGGGCAATACCTATTCCATTGTCTTCAATTTCAATTACAGCATTATCAATAGTAGTTTCGACTTTGATTTTCACAAAAGGTTTTTCAATGTTTTTGTTTCTATATTTAATCGCGTTGTCAATTAAATTTTGAAACAAAGAAGTAATCACTAATTTATCATTCGCAAAAGGAAATTCTTTATTGATGTCGTCATAAAATTCAATATCGGCAAAACCATCAATAAAAGAAATAGAAAACTTCACATCTTCAATTATTTTAATAAAATCAATGGATTGAAATTCGTAAACTTCTTTTTTAATAGAAGTGTTTACAATAATCTCACGTACGTTTCTATCTAATCGCTCCGCTTCACTTTTTATGACTGTCAAATAATCTCTGATATCGCTACCTTCAGGTGCCTCGCTAATTGCAAAATCGGCTAATCCCATAATATTTGCCAGTGGGCTTTTCATATCGTGAGCTACTTTATAGCTATCCACTTTAATGTCCTCTAGAATCTTGATGTATTTTTTATTTTCCTGTTCTAGTTTTACTTGCTCAGTCACATCGATTAGAACTGTATAGGCTAAACTTTTATTCTCATTAACTTTCATATAAATTCGTCCCCAAAAAATGGTACCATCCAACTTTTTCATCGGTTGAATCTTGGTAGTTACTTCATTTTCAAGAACGGCAGTTTTAACGTTTTCTTCTCGTTCGTTTGGATTCACAAAATGAGTTTGAGCAGTAAAACCTTCATACAATGCCTTTTTGGTTTTATATCCAAACAATTCCATTCCAATTTTATTGGCTTTAACTAACTTCAAGGTTTTTAAGTCAGTAACAAACATAGCCACAATAGTATTGTCATATAGATTTTTATAGCTTTCCTCTAGAAATTTGAATTGCTTACTACTTCCTTTACTATTTAAAGTTTCATTAAATAAGTTTTCCATATCGTTTAATTTTAGAAACAGACTCGTAGGTAAGTCAGCTATTTTGTTCAACGGAGTGTTGATTTGAGACTTAGTATGAGAAGTTAAATTTCCATACTCAAATTTACGAAGAATACCAGCAGTTTGTTTTAAAAATGGGTCCTATTTTGAACCCTATAAAGAAAAAAAAGTACCCCTTAAGGTTCATTACCCCTATTAATTAGCATTAAATACGTTAAAAATTTGTAAAACTGTTATATTCGAAATAAATCTCTTTTTAAATTTGTGTTGCATTTAAAATAAAACAAACACTTAAAAATCATTAGTTATGTTAAGAAACAGCACCTTAAGGAACTATTCATTAGCCATTGCTATTACTTTTTTAGTTCAATTCCATTCTTCTGCTCAAAGTGGAAATAAATTTGCTTTGACTGATTCTGATTCGCACAAAAACGATATTGTCATGACTTGGAACAAGAGCACTCCCGAGAGTGAAATGAAAGACGATATCAAAGCTTTGGGAGAAAAAGGAATAACTATACACTATTCTGACGTTAAACGAAATGCGAAAAACGAAATAACTGGCATTAGAGTAGACTATTCTGACCGAAAAGGCAATAAAGGTAACATTGAGTACAACAATCAGAAACCTATTGGCACTATCAAATTTTACAAAAATAGTGATGAAGTTGGATTTGGTGAACCTAGTGGCACCGATACTCGAATTGCAGGTAATGATTTTATGAACATGAATGGGTTTACCAATCCACAAGACTTGATGAAACAATTTCAGTTAGGCAATGGTGGGAAAAACTCCCAATCCTTTAGTTTTAGTTTTCCGAATGATGGTGAAAGTTTTGAGCAATCAAAATCAAAGATTATGATTCAAAAAGATGGGAAAAAACCTTTGGTTATTGAAGACGGGAAAGTTACTGAGGGTGGTGATGATTATACCCCAGAAGAGATTGACAAAATTAAAAACGAAAATAAAGTAGAAAGTTTTGGCTCTACTGGGGGCGAAAGTTTGAACAGCAAAGAGTTTGATTTTAGAAGTCAGGAAGGCTTGGATAATTTCAAAAAACAGATGGATAAAATACTGCCTAATAAAAATCAATCGGATGCTGCTCAATCCGATTTTGATCAAACCAAAGAAGAGATGATTAAGGCGAAGGAAGAAATGATGAAAGCCAAAGAAGAATTGGAAAAGGCAAAAAAGGATATTGAAAAAAGCAAGGTTAAAATTAAAACTCAAAAAGTATAAAACTGGCTATCATGTAAAATAAAAAAAACTCGTTTTCTTAACGAGTTTTTTTTATTTTACTATTATTTTACTAGCAGGGGGCTATCTTTCTTTTTCTCCAGCAAATTAACCTCTTGCTTCACAATTACCTCCCCTTTTATTTTTAGCGCGACCATCCCTCCTTCTGTATTCACAGCATTGGACTCAACCGTTATCGTTTTTCTTATGGGTCCGGGATTCATATTGTATTTCACTGTAATCACATCGGATTTGCCTGGCATAATCTCTCCTGATGGCTTACTTGGAACAGTACAACCACAAGTAGAACGAACGTCTTTAATGATTAAGGGGGCATCACCAGTGTTGGTAAATTCAAACTTTCTGATTCCGCTATCCGTATCCTTTGAAACGGTTCCGTAATCTATAGTATTGTCTTTATCTTTAAACGTTATTTTTGCTCCACTTTGAGCAAAAAGGGCACTGTTTACAAGGATAAAAGTGATAAGTAATGATTTTTTCATGGGGGCGAAATTTTAGATTTATTGGTTTAGTAAAAATACTACTTTAAATTAATACTCAAAATTTTAATTCTTAATTTTTTTAAAAGCACATATTAATTACTTTTGCAGACATAATTGCAAAAAATATACCAAAGATAAGAACTGTAACACGTCTCTTTAAAAATATAACCTTACATCGAATAAATTTATGTCAATTCCTGCCCAATTCAATGCCAAAGAAGTAGAGCAAAAATGGTACGATTACTGGATGAAAAATGATTATTTCACTTCCAAACCCGACCATAGAACGCCTTATACTATTGTAATTCCGCCACCGAATGTGACTGGAGTCTTACACATGGGGCATATGTTGAACAATACAATTCAAGACGTATTGATTCGTCGTGCTCGTTTGAAAGGATTCAATGCTTGTTGGGTACCTGGAACTGACCATGCATCTATTGCTACTGAGGCAAAAGTTGTTGCTAAATTGAAAAGCGAAGGCATTAATAAAAACGACTTAACTCGTGAAGAATTCCTAAAACACGCTTGGGATTGGACTAACAAATATGGAGGAACAATTTTAGAACAACTAAAACAATTGGGATGTTCTTGTGATTGGAGCCGGACTAAGTTTACAATGGATGAAGACATGTCGGCCTCTGTAATTTATTCTTTTGTTGATTTATATAACAAGGGATTAATTTATCGTGGCTATCGAATGGTCAACTGGGATCCAGAAGCCAAAACAACCTTATCTGACGAAGAAGTTATTTTTGAAGAACGACAAGGGAAGTTGTATTTATTGAACTATGCCATTGAGGGAAGTGAAGATTTCTTAACCGTTGCCACTACCCGACCAGAAACTATATTTGGCGATACAGCGATTTGCATCAACCCCAAT
>CAIRMK010000401.1 GCA_903879645.1 uncultured Bacteroidota bacterium | reverse complement strand
TGATTTCAAAAAATAATGGCGATGCTGAAGATTTCATGATTCAAGGAGGTGATCCTTTAGGAAATGGGTCTGGAGATGCTGGTTATAAATTTAAAGATGAAATTACCGATTTAAAATTTGACAAAGGTGGTTATTTAGCCATGGCTAATTCCGGACCTGGGACCAATAGCTGTCAATTCTTTATCACGATAAAAGAGACCCCTTGGTTGGATGGAAAACACACCATCTTTGGTCATGTGATTGAAAAAGGAATGGCTGTAGTCAATAAAATAAAAGTAGATGACGCTATCAAATCGATAAAAATAATTAGAAAAGGAGAAGCCGCTAAAAAGTTTGATGCCGCTAAAACATTCAATGATTATTATAAAACAGAAGCTGATACACAAAAGAAACAAGCGGCAGTTACCTCAGAATTATCTAAAAAAGCAGCGACCGCTAAATTGGCCTTTTTTGCTCAAATGAAAGCTGGCGCAACTAAATCATCTACTGGATTAGTGTATAACATTTATTCAAAAGGTAATGGTAAAAAACCCGCTAATGGAACTCGAGTGGCGGTTATCTATTCTGGGTATTTAGAAAATGGAGCTATGTTTGACAGCAATTCTGAAGATGTAGCTAAGGCTTATGGTAAATTTGACCAACAGAGAGCTACTCAAGGTGGATACAGTCCGATTCCTTACGAATATGGTTCCAAAGGAAGAATGATACCTGGATTTGAAGAAGGGCTTTCTAAATTAAATAGTGGTGATAAAGCGGTGTTATTTATTCCATCTAATTTAGCTTATGGCGAAAATGGAGCTGGAAATGTTATTCCACCAAATGCCAGTCTTATCTTCGAAGTTCAACTACTTGATAAATTATAAAAACCAATACAATTAAACCGATTAAAACAAAAACAATGAAAATGAAATTTAAAATCGTGTTGTTCTTCTTTTTAGGAATGACCATTGCTAACGCTCAAACTAAGGCTGCAGGAGCTAAAAAAACTACTACTGCTGTGGTTGCCAAACCTCAATTTACAGTATCTAAGCCTGCTACTCCAGCCATAGATACTAAAGAAGGAATTTTTGCAGAACTTGAAACTGCTAAAGGTAAAATTCTAATCAAATTAGAATACCAAAAAACACCCGTTACTGTAGCAAACTTTATCTCTTTAGCGGAAGGAACTAACCCACAAGTGGGAGAAAAATTTAAAGGAAAACATTTCTTTGATGGATTGAAATTCCACAGAGTTATCAAAGACTTTATGATACAAGGTGGTGATCCAGATGGAAATGGGCAAGGTGGTCCAGGATATGCTTTTAAAGATGAAATTACGGATGCCAAATTTGATCGTGCTGGTATTTTAGCCATGGCAAATGCAGGTCCAAAAACAAATGGTTCTCAATTCTTTATTACACATAAAGAAACTTCTTGGTTAGACGGAAAACACACTATTTTTGGTTATGTGGTAACGGGTCAAGAAGTAGTAAATGCTATTGCTCAAGACGATGTGATTACTAAAGTTACGATCACTAGAAAAGGAGTAGAAGCAAAGAAATTTGATGCTACTAAAACTTTTGCTGATTATTTTGCTGGTAAAGCAGAAGACGATAAAAAAGATGCAGCGATTGATGCTGAAAATAAGAAAAAACAAGCTGAAGTTGATGCTCAAAAGAAAGCAGAGTACACTTCAAAATTTGGAACTGTCATGGCAGCTAAAGTAACGGAGTTAAACGCAGTGAAACAAACGGCTACTAAAACAGCTTCTGGATTACAAT
>CAIRMK010000400.1 GCA_903879645.1 uncultured Bacteroidota bacterium | reverse complement strand
TGACTAGGTATCTAGTAAACTTATTTATTATTCTATTATTTATTATGTTCCTATAATTAAAAGATTGTTTAAGTATATATATCATTATTTATACAAAAGGCTGGTAGAACCTCACAATTAAGCGTGGCTGTCTTGGGTACTTTTTTTGACTACCCCGCCCTTTTTATTTAAGAAATGTATTTCTATTTAAAAATTAAAAAATCTATTTGAAATTTAAAGAGATTAAAAAAGGATTAAGAATAGTTAAGAATAAGAAATAGGGTAGCTATTGGGGTAGTTTTTAAAATAAAAAACCTCTAAATGCTTATATATTAAGCGATTAGAGGTTTTTGATTGTGCGGGTAATAGGACTCGAACCTACACGCCTCGCGGCACCAGATCCTAAGTCTGGCACGTCTACCAATTTCGCCATACCCGCAAAAATTGTGAGTGCAAATATAAAAATATTTATTAATTATAAATTATGAAATAGGAATTTTTTTAAAAATATATTTTAGTATTTTTGAAATATATTTTATCAAACAACAATGGACAACATAAAACAATACGTTCAACAGAACAAAGAACGTTTCATAAATGAATTAATCGAATTATTAAAAATACCTTCCGTAAGTGCTGATACAGTTTACTCTCAAGGTGTACTGGACACGGCGCAAGCTGTAAAAGTAAGTTTGGAAAAAACAGGATGTCAATTGGTAGAAATCTGTGAAACACCAGGGTATCCGATTGTTTATGGAGAACATATTATCGACCAATCGCTTCCAACGATTCTGGTGTATGGACATTATGATGTGCAACCTGCAGACCCAATGGAACTGTGGACTTCTCCCCCATTTGAACCGGTTATCAAAACGACAGCGATTCATCCGGAAGGGGCTATATTTGCTCGTGGAGCTTGTGATGATAAAGGGCAAATGTATATGCATGTTAAGGCATTTGAATATATGATCCAGAATAACAATCTTCCTTGCAATGTGAAATTCATGATTGAAGGCGAAGAAGAAGTGGGTTCTAAAAGTCTGAGTTGGTTTGTGGAGCGCAATCGAAAGAAATTGGCTAACGACGTTATTTTGATTTCTGATACGGGGATGATTTCTAATCAACAACCGTCTATTACAACTGGATTGCGCGGTTTGAGTTATGTTGAAGTGGAAGTTACGGGTCCGAATAGAGATTTACACTCTGGATTGTATGGTGGTGCTGTTGCGAATCCTATCAATGTGTTGACTAAGATGATTGCGTCGCTACATGATGAAAACAATCATATTACGATTCCGGGGTTCTATGATAAAGTAGAAGAATTGACTTCAGCAGAACGATCTGAAATGGCTAAAGCGCCTTTTAGTTTGGACAATTATAAAAAAGCATTGGATATTGAGGATGTGTATGGCGAAAGTGGTTATGTCACTAATGAGCGTAACTCCATACGTCCTACATTGGATGTGAACGGTATTTGGGGCGGTTATACTGGTGAAGGTGCAAAAACTGTTATTGCTAGTAAGGCTTACGCCAAAATCTCAATGCGATTGGTACCTCATCAAGATTGGGAGGAAGTAACGGAAATGTTCTCGAAACATTTTGTGAGTATTGCTCCTAAATCGGTGAAAGTAAAAGTGACTCCACATCATGGTGGTCAGGGATATGTTACGCCAATTGATAGTATTGGGTATCAAGCAGCGAATAAAGCGTATACCGAAACGTTTGGGGTTCCTGCTATTCCGGTACGCTCAGGAGGTAGTATTCCGATTGTGGCTTTGTTTGAAAAAGAATTGAAATCAAAAACGATATTAATGGGATTTGGGTTGGATAGTGATGCTATTCATTCGCCAAACGAGCATTTTGGGATTTTTAATTACTTGAAGGGGATTGAAACTATTCCGCTGTTTTATAAGTATTTTGTGGAGTTGAATAAGTAAGTTTGCCACAAAGACGCTACGTCACAAAGAACAATTATCCGTTCATTCTTTAAGGAGTGAGCGGATTTTTTTATGGACAAATGTTAAATTTTCATTCTACACTTGTAGAAGTAAACTTTTATTCTACATTTGTAGAATTAATTCTAAAAACATAGAGCGATGCAATTATCCAATTCAGAAGAACAGTTAATGGAACATTTATGGAAGCTTAAAAAAGCTTTTATGAAAGATATATTAGAAGCTTTTCCAGAACCCAAACCTGCCACAACAACTGTTGCAACATTGCTTAAAAGGATGATTGACAAGAAGTTTGTGGCTTATAACGAATTTGGAAATTCAAGAGAATATTATCCATTAGTTAAAAAGGCTGATTATTTCTCTAAACATGTTAACGGATTGATTAAGAATTTCTTTAACGATTCTGCTTCACAATTTGCTTCGTTTTTTACCACCTCAACTAATTTAACTAAAAAAGAACTAGAAGATTTAAAGAAAATAATTGATGTTGAACTTCAAAAAAAGAAAAAATGATAGACTTTTTAATCAAATCATCCATCAGTTTAATTGTTTTACTTGGTTTCTATCATTTGATTTTGGAACGAGAAAAAATACATCATTTCAATCGATTTTACCTTTTGTTTACTATTGTAGTTTCTCTTATAATTCCGTTTATAACATTTGAAATCATCAAAATTGTTCCGGTTCTAAAAAACATTGAACCTTTAAATACAGTTGCAATTTCTTCATTTTTACCAGAAAACGAAATGCAAGAAAGATTCTCACCAACAGAAGAAAAAATCAATATCACTCCTTACATTTTATGGAGTTTGTATGGAATAATTAGCTTCCAATTATTATTACGATTTGGGAAAAATATTTGGAAATTAATTTTAAAATCCAAATCCAACCCAATTGTAAAATACAAAAATGCAAATTTGGTTTTAGTAGAAGAAAAAACACTTCCACATACCTTTTTGAATTCCATATTTATCAATTTTGAAGATTATAATAATCGAAATATTGAAGACGAATTGTACACGCACGAACTAGTTCATGTAACTCAAAAACACACATTAGACATTTTATTTATTGAATTTTTGAAAGCCATTTTCTGGTTCAATCCATTGTTTATATTTTACAAAAAAGCAATTCAACTTAATCACGAATTTCTCGCTGATGAAGAAATTGTGAAAACTTATAATAATGTTCCTTTTTATCAAAATTTACTCTTACAAAGAAGCAACGAAAACCAAACGATTTACTTGGCCAGTAATTTGAATTATTTAGTAACCAAAAAACGATTAATTATGATGACAAAAAGCACATCGCAAAAAATAGCGGTATTAAAAAAGATAGCTATTGCACCAATTCTTGCCGGATTAATTTACTTTTTCTGCATTGAAGTTGTGGCACAAAAAAAAGTAATCAATGTAAATTCACAAGTAATAAAATCTGAAATAACTGATAAAGATAAAATTAGGGATAGTTATTATAGTGGTGTTCATGTAAATATTATTGACAAAAGAAATAATAGAAGAACTGTAACGCTTTATGAAAATCTTTCATTGGAAGATAGAAGAAAATATTTAAATTATATTCCAAAAAAGATGATTGAAAATGAAATTCCA
This sequence comes from uncultured Bacteroidota bacterium, assembly GCA_903879645.1. GTDB lineage: Bacteria > Bacteroidota > Bacteroidia > Flavobacteriales > Flavobacteriaceae > Flavobacterium. The sequence goes on along the minus strand of CAIRMK010000400.1, from coordinate 7,893 downwards.
GAAGCCTTATTTGAAAAAATGAAAATAAAAAATATGGCTGTTTGGATAAATGATAAAGTAAAAACAAAGGAAGAAATTAAGAACTATAAAAGAACAGATTTTAGTTACTACACCTATAGTTTTGTATGCAAAAATGCAAGATCAAAACGTTTCCCTCAAGAATATCAATATGCTCTTTATACAAAAAAGTATTTTGATGAAAATTTGAAAAATAATCATTTGCATTTTAGTGGAGACACAATCAAAATAAGATATGTTCCCTATAATGCTGCAATGAAAAATGTTGACTTACAAAAATCTAAAACAGATTCAATAGTAAGGTATACAAAAGAGAAAGACGGCTATAATTTATATGTGAATGAACATAAAAGCAAAAAAATAATTGTAATTGATGCTGGTCATGGAGGGTATGATTATGGTGCAACTAAAGATGATTTGAATGAAAAAAAATTAACATCAGAAATTGCAAAAAAAATTAAAGCGATGTATTCTGACTCTGATGTTTCTATTCTTTTTACAAGAACAAAGGATGAATTTATAGATTTGAAAGACAGAACTGATTTTATTAATACTAATAAAGCTGATTTAGTAATTTCTCTTCACATAAATTGTAATAAAAATACTGATGCAAACGGATTTGAAATATTTGTAACAGAAAAGTCTGATTTATTTGATAAAACAAAAGTATTAGCTGAAAAACTTTCTTCAAAATTATCTAAAACACAGCTGAAAAACAGAGGTTTAAAAACAGCTCCTTTTAAGATTTTAAAAAATTCTGATTGCCCATCAATGGTGGTTGATCTTGGATTTATATCAAACGAAAATGACAGAAAATTTATTGCAAGTAAAAAAGGACAAACAGAAATAGCTCAAACTATTTTAGCATTTATTTCTGACATGAAATAAGTATAAAGCTGTTGTTTTTATTCCTATTAAATTTTGAAACAATTATTAATTGTTAATTAATAATAAAATTCAAAAATCCGTTCATTCATTAAAGAGTAAACGGATTTTTTATGTTAAAAATAAATTCTTTTATCCCCATCTGTAATTTTTGGCATCAAATTGGTACTAATGAGTATCAATCAAAATCAATCAATCATGTTAAAACGTTTTTTCATCTTATGTTCTGGTGTCGATAGTGACATTGTGTACACTTGTTCCAATGGCGAACAAAACAAATATGCCGGTATTGGAGCTACTGTGTTCTTTACGGCAGTTATGGCTTTTATAGCAGGTAGTTATGCTCTTTTTACTGTTTTCGACAATGTGTATTCCGCAGTGTTCTTTGGGATAATTTGGGGCTTGCTTATCTTTAATTTGGACCGTTTTATTGTTTCTACGATTAAAAAAAGAGATCACTTTCTGGATGAATTTATTCAGGCAACGCCTCGAATTGTATTAGCGATTATTATTGCTATTGTGATTTCAAAACCTTTGGAAATTAAAATCTTTCAAAAGGAAATTAATACCGTTTTATTGAAAGAGAAAAATGAAATGGCAATGCTTAATAAAAAGCAAGTGACCAATTATTTCAAGAGTGATGTGGATAAGAACAAAACGGAAACGGATAGCTTAAAATCGGCTATTTCTAAAAAAGAAAAGGAAGTGACTTCTTTATACCAATCCTACATTACGGAAGCCGAAGGAACTGCTGGAACCAAAAAAATGGGGAAAGGCCCGATTTATAAAGAAAAAAGAGCCGCTTATGATTTGGCTGCCAAACAACTGGATTCAATTCAATTAAACAATTCGAAAATCATTGCTATTAAAGAAGCGACGGCTAAAACACTACAAGCTGATTTGGATAAAAAAGTCACCGAAACCCAACCTATTATTGATGGTTTTGATGGATTGATGGCGCGAATCAATGCTTTAGATAAATTGCCTTGGTTGCCTTCCTTTTTTATCATGCTGTTGTTTTTAGCTATAGAAACCTCTCCTATTATAGCCAAATTATTATCCCCTAGAGGTGAATTTGATTTTAAACAAGAAGATGCTGAGATGGGTATCAAAAATGTAATGGCGCAAAACCGTTATCAAAGTGACTTGCAAAAGAAAACGGATGCTGAAATTTATGATAAAGTGTATGCCGATATCAAAAACGATAAAGAATTATACGATTATAAGAAAAAAGGGGCTTTGGAGTTATTGAAATTGCAAGCGGATGGTTTTGTTGAGAAGCAAAAAAAGTCAAACTAACCATTATACTACTTGTTAAAAACATAAAAAAGAGTCTTATAATGGACTCTTTTTTATGGTAAATTTGGTAAGAACTAAAAAAACTAACTGACAGTAATGTAGAAAATCCCCTTACAAATCACTACAACAAAATATCACTTACTGTGAAGCTGTCAGTTAGAATTAAATATGAATTGTAACAACTTGCTTTACGTTTATATTCTTCTAGACTTTTTCTCTTGAAACTATATTACATCTTTTAACATCAAATGGTAATTAATTGTCTCTAATAACTCATACTTATTGTTATTAAAATTAAGAAAGACAACACCTTCATAATGTAAGTTTTCAATTTTTTCACCAATAATTTTATTGGGAGAGCCAATAAAAAAATGTTCCATTTTAGTATAGATTTTCATTAAATTGAAAAAATCATCCATATCATTTACAATAAAGAAACAAGTTCCATAATTCTTGATATCTTCAAAATTAAAATTCTTTTTATTGGTACAAACATCAATTATCATCTTATCAGAATAATAATGTTTTATAAAAGACGAAAAGCCTTTTGATGTATCGTATATGTAGGTTTTTCTTTCCATTGCTTTATTTATTTATTTCTTAGAACAATTTATACTCTTTAAAATTTTGTTTTTAAAACGCTGTTCTATTTGATATAAATTCTAATTCATTTTATTTCTTTTTTTATAAGTTTTTTATTGACTTTGGCTACAATTTCCTTAGCATCATTTTTAAAATCAACATCTACACTAATCTTAATTGGTTGATAATCTATGGTGACAACAATTATAGTATAATTGTATTTTTTTAATAAAAATGAACTTAAAAAGAACCCTAAAGCGCCTAAATAAAATAGACCCTTAAAAATCATTTGATTTTGCTCTAATAAAAGTGAAAAGCAAATCATTAAACAGGATATGAAAAATGTAATAAAATTAATTTTAACCGTACGCCCTTTGACTAATTTGATTTTCTTAACTTTATTTAGATTAATACATGATAAATCATTTTCTCTTTGAACATAAAAACGATCTTCAAAAATTAACCCGTAGGAATTAGAATATTCTAAATTTAATTGTTCTGAATTTATCATAGCCGCTCTATTTATTATAACAAATATAAAATTTGATATCGATACAAATTATTATTATTGTTGAATAGCTATTTACTATAGACAAACGGACGATATATTTCGACGAAAGAAAAATAAAATAATGCCTTAAACATTTTTTTAATATAAATAAGTTCAGGAATACTTATAAACTTTAAAATTAGCTTGCTTTTGTTGTGAATAAACTAACTATTGAGCTTTGACAAAAAAGCTATGAACTAAAAGAAAAGCTTTTTTTTCTTTTAGTTCATAGTTAAAAAATGTTTACTAGGATGAAATTTTCTTTATAGGAGAATTAAATTTTTCATTAATTCTGCTTTATTATTTTTACTTACAGGGATAACGTCTTTACCAATTAATACTGTAGAGTCTTGAATATCGATGATTTTCTGAATATTAATAATGTGAGAACGATGAGTTTTTAAAAATATTGATTTTGGCAGTTTTTCTTCAATCTTTTTAAGAGTGGTATGAACCGTATAGTTTTTAGCCTCTGTTTTAATAGTGATATAATCACCATTCGCATGAATTGAATTAATTGAAAACAAATCGATTTTAATCAATCTTTTATCAATATTTACATAAATTTCTTTAACCTCCAAATCATTTTCATTAGATGAGTTCACTATTTGTTCTCTTTTCTGTTTTACGCGTTGAATGGCTCTATTAAATCTATCGTCAACAATTGGTTTGACTAAGTAATCTGCAATACAATCGTAATTAAAAGCATCTAATGCAAAATTTTTATCGGTAGTCACTAAGATTACTTGCGGTGGGTTTTTTATAGTTTGAATAAAATCAAAACCAGAAAAATTTGGCATGTGAATATCTAAAAATATCAAATCTACCTTGTTATCGGTAGTATTTAAATACTTAATAGCGTCAATTGCACTTGAAAATTCTTCAATTAAGATAAGTTCAGGTGATTTTAAAATCATAACAGATAGAACCTCTCTAGCAAATTTCTCGTCATCGATTATTATACATTTCATAATAAAGGGGCTTATAAATTATTTATAAAATTAGTAATTTTTTTTAGAACATTTTCAAAATCATCTTTAAAAATAAATGAACCTTGTCTTAAATTCTGTTCATAGGCATAAGATAAATTATAGGCATTTTCAAGTCCAAGGAACCCGATTTTATGTCTAATTTTATGAACGTTTTCGGCTACTTCAACTAAATTTAGTTTTTCCATATTTTCATAATATACTAAAACTTCTTGAGGAAATTCCTCCTTTATAACATGTATCAGTCTATTTTTTATTGACTCGCTTCCGCAAGCTAATTGATTAATATAATCTAGATTTGGCTGTTCTTCCATCATTATTTATGTATTGTAAAAAAGAATGTAGTCCCTATATTTTCTTCGCTTTCTAACCAAATCTCTTCGTTTGAATTTTCTATTATTTTTCTTACAATTGAAAGTCCAATTCCTGTAGATTTTGCTGTTGAATTAAATGATTGAAATATTTGGAATACCTTTTTTTTGTTCTCTTCTTCGATCCCTACTCCATTGTCTTTAATTGAAATAATATAATGATCGTTCAGTTCTTCATAATCTATTTGAACCAATCCATAAGGTTTATCATTATAATTAATGGCATTACTTATCAAATTTTGAAAAAGCTGTTGTGTTCTAAATTTATCTGCCTGTATCATCGGCAATTCTTTTTCAATACTAATCTTAACATTTGACGGAATGAAAATAATTCCTGTAATATTATTAATTAAATCATTTAAATCTATTATTTCTTTACTAACTTGAACACTATCAATTTTTGAATAAGTAAGAATTCCATCAATTAAATGATCCATTTTTTCTACCTTCTCTTGAACTAATGTAAAATACTTTATTGTTTTTTCATTGAATTGTATATCATTATCTTCTCTAATAAAAGTTATTAATGTATGTATACTTCTTAATGGCGATTTTAAATCGTGGGAAACAATATGTGCGTATTCATTTAATGATTGATTCTGTTTTTCAAGATTTTTAAGTAATTCTTCTCTTTGCAGGTTAATTTTTACAATTTCAATTGTTTGTTGTTTTATATAATCTGCCGTATTGAAATCATTTTCTTTGACAATTTTATGTGATTCTAAACTCATAGAGTTCAAAATAAACTCAAGATTTTTATTAACTTCTTTCAATCTATCTGCTTCATCTCTAAGCTTTTGATTTGCTTCATAAAGTTCATCTGAACTGATTTTCATTGCACGTTGTAAAATAGCTATTTGATCCTCATAATTTTTATAAGAATTATCAATAGACTCCAAAAACTGGTCCATGTGGTTCAATCCGTTTTTTAAATGTTTAGCTATTTGTCTCTTTAATAATGACCTCATTAATTAAACTATTGTTTGTTTTTTTAATTCAATAAAAAAGGTTGTTCCTTTTCCTAAGTCGCTCTCTATCCATATTCGTCCATCATAAATCTCGATAATTTTATTTACAATGGATAAACCAAAACCTGTTGACTTGCTTACACCACTATAGGATTGGAAAATATTGAATATTTTTTCTTGATGTTCTTTAGCTATACCAGAACCATTATCTTTAACTGAGAAGATATAATTTTTAGACGTCTCTTCAAAATCAACCTCAACAATTCCTTCTTGTTTATCAATACAATTTATGGCATTACTAATTATGTTTTGAAATAATTGCTGCATTCTATATCTATCAGCAGTTATTGTTGGCAAACTTTTGTTTTTATACACTTTTGTTTTTTCAGGGATATGGATAATATCGATAATATTAGTAAATATTTCATCCAGATTTACTTTTTCATTGTAGACATCAACTTTGTCAATTTTAGCATAAATCAAAATGCCTTCGATTAAGTGATCCATCATTTCAACTTTGTTTTCAACCATTGAAAGATATTCACTAGTTTGTGCATCAAATTCTTTTAAATTGTCTTCTTTAATCCATGAAACTAATGAATGAATACTTCTTAAAGGTGATTTTAAATCATGTGATACAATTAAAGCATAATCTTCTAACTCTCGATTACTTTTAGCTAAGCTTTTTAACAATTCTTCCCTTTGATTCTCCAGTATCTTTTTATTAGTAATATCTTCTTCTATAGCAAAATATTTTAAAATCTCACCTTGCTTACTATATAAAGCTTGACCTTGAATACTAACCCAATATTTTTTCCCATATTTTGAATAATTAATAATTTCACAATTAAAAGGAAGACCTTTAATAATTTGATCATTCATATATTGAATAGTTTCTGAACTTGTTTCTTTTCCTTGTAAAATATGGCCGGGTTTTTTTCCTAAAACTTCTTCTAATGTATAGCCAGACATTTTAAGAAAACTATTATTAACCCATTCCATTCTTCCGGAATTATCACAAATAATAACTGCATTTATATTTTTCTCAGCTATTAATGATAATAAAACCAACTGTTCCTCTTGTTTTTTTTGATTTGTTATATCTAAGTGGATACCTATTGAACCTATAACTTCACCGTTCAAATTATAGTTTGGAGCTCCACTAATCAACCACTGTCTTAATTCTCCATCTTTATTTTTAACTGTTATTTCATAAGAATCTGATCTACCCTCTTTCCTTTTTAATTTCTTGTCATTTAATTTTTCCTTGTCATCATCATTCAAAAACACATCTGATCCATTTTTCCCAATTAAATAGTCGATAGAATAACCACTCATTTCAGAGAATCGTTGATTTGCTAATAAAATTTCATCTTCATTATTTACCTCTAACAATCCGATATTCATATTATTAATTATACTTCTATACTTTTCTTTTTCATAAGTCAAGCTTTCATTATAATTTTTGTTCAGTGTAATATCATTATAACTCCAAAGATTCCCTTTATATTTTCCTTCGATTAATATTGGAAAATACATTCTATCAAAAAAACGACCATCTGCTAATTCTAATTCTTCATGAAGCACTGTTTCTTTTTCTTCTAAAATTTCATTTATTCTAGTTACAAAGCTTTCGCTGTGCTTAAAAAAAGCTTTAGTTTGCTCTGCTGAATTGGAGCAATCAAACCCAATCATGTCTTTAGGCTCTATATCTAAACTAAACATATCACAAAATTTTTGGTTCACTAAAAGAATTTTTCTATTCTCATCTTCTAATAAAATTCCTGTTTGAAGATTTACTATTAAAGAAGCTAGCCTACTTTCCGACTCTTTTAATCTGTCATTAATTTCCTTTTCTCTAGTAATGTCTTCAATTATAACAAAATACTGAACGAATTTTCCATTTGAATCTAATACAGGTTGCCCTTTCATTCTAGTCCAAAAATTTTGCTTTCTTTTCTTGGAATGATAAACCTCACAATCAAAAGTCCCTTCTGCTTCAAATGAGGTTAACACATTCTGAAAATCAATTTCATTTGTTACATCAGAAACAATAAAATCCATTAATTTTTTACCAATAACTTCCTCTTTTGAATAGCCTGTAAGTTCTAAATAGGCATCATTAGTCCAAAACAAATTACCATCTAAATCTGTTAATACTACCCCATTTTTATTAGCACTAGCAACCAAAGAAAGCTTTTTTATTTTAGTTTTATCATTAATAAGAATTT
>CAIRMK010000399.1 GCA_903879645.1 uncultured Bacteroidota bacterium | reverse complement strand
TGTAAGCGCAAAGCTGTAATGTCATAGTTTCGCAAAGCCAAAATGTCATACCCTATCAAGAAATATTTTGAGGAGATGACAACTTTGGAAGGACTACTTATGACACAAAAAGAAGCAGAATGTTTGCATGTTATGTTGATGGTTAAAGAAAATAGAATAACCGTCACTCAAGCTGCTATACAACTTGGGATTTGTTTAAGACAAGCATTTCGTATATGGAAACGATTCAAAATTGAAGATAAAAAAGGGATTATATCTAAAAGAAAAGGTTGCACACCCTCTAATATAATCCCCACTAATCTCAAATTACAAATATGCAATCTCTTGCATACCAAATACAAAGACTTTGGTCCGACATTAGCTTCGGAAAAACTCCAAGAAAATGAAGCCATTCATATTTCTAGAGAAAGTCTTCGTAAAATAATGATAGCAGAAAATCTTTGGTCATCAAAACGAAAAAATCCTCTTAAGATTTATCAAAGGAGATCAAGGAGATCGAGATTTGGGGAGTTGATACAAATAGACGGGTCTTATGAATGGTGGTTTGAAGAAAGAGGCGATAAGTGTTGTTTTTTGGTGTTTGTCGATGATGCCACGAGTAAAATTGTGGAGATGCGTTTTTGTAAACATGAGACTACTCAAGATTATCTTGTTTCTTTAAAGCGCTATATCAAACGTTCGGGTAAACCCTTATGTCTTTATTCAGATAAACATAGTATCTTTCGGGTAAATAGAGAAAATGCTGCAAAAGGAGAAAGAATCACACAATTTGGCCGTATTCTGAAAGATCTTGATATAGAGATCATTTGTGCAAATTCTCCTCAAGCAAAAGGAAGAGTAGAAAGAAAAAATGGAGTTTTACAAGATCGTCTGATTAAAGAAATGCGTTTAAAAGGAATTTCCTCTATGGAAGAAGGTAATATTTTTTTAGAAGAGTATAGAGAACAACATAATAAAAAGTTTGGAAAAGAACCCTTAATAAAAGAAGATGCCCATCGATCTATTGCTCAAGACGACTTAGAAAAGGTTATGACTATCCAAGAGAATAGAAAACTCTCTAAAAACCTCACTTTTCAATATAACAACACCATTTATCAAATACAGACAGATAAGCCCTCATATGTCATGAGATATGCAGGAGTTACTATCATTAATGATGGATCAAACGACATACAAGTCGACTATAAAGGAAAGTCATTGGTTTATAAAAAATGGCAGGATCTTCCAGATCAAGGCAGGATCGTAGATAGCAAGGCTTTAAACTGGATGAATAGAAAAACTTATAAGCCGGGAAAATATCATCCATGGAGATGACCGGCGCGCCCTCCCTAGGGAGGGGTAAGGAAATGTTTAATAACTCTTCAAGAGGAATGGAACTATGACATTATAGCTTTGCACAAAACTATGACATTTTAGGTTTGCGTTGACATATAAAAAATTATTCTAATAATTTGATGATAAAAAAGAATGGATTGGAAAAGGTGAGCAAATGCCTAGAAAAAAATCATGGAACCTGGTGGTTAAGCTGTCCACTTTTTTGCAAAACTTTTCTTTTTTTTGTCCAAAGCCACCAATTAGTAGATTCCCCTGTTTTTGCTTCATGAATTATAGAAGCAAAGACATC
>CAIRMK010000398.1 GCA_903879645.1 uncultured Bacteroidota bacterium | reverse complement strand
CCATTTATTGTCTGTGAAGCATAATATGTTCTTGTGCTTAAAATTGTTGTTAAAGCTAATGCTCCTCCTCCTGTGGCTGTTAAATACCACTTGACATTAGAACCTGTGGCAATCAAATCTGATACTAAAGAACCTTTACAAAGCAATTGCGACGATGTAATTGGTATTGGTGTGACATCTACAACTACTGTAACTGCTGTTCTTAAACTTTCGCATGTTGCACTTATTTTTCTAGAAACATAATAAGTCCCTGAACTTAAAACTGTTGTGATCGCTAAAGCAGTCCCTCCTACTGCCGATGTATACCATCTTAATGGACTACCAGTTGCAATCGCTACTAAGTTGGAAACTTTTGCTCCATAGCAAAAAGTTTGGGGTGAAACTGCTGTTGGATTTGCTCCAACATACACTTTTACAACTATACCTTTTCTAGAAGGACTTTCACATCCATTTATAGTTTGAGAAGCATAATAAGAACCTGTTGCTAACGCTGTAGAAGGATTTAATGGAGTACCTCCCGTTAAAGTACTATACCATTTTATATTGCTTCCAATAGCTACTAAATCAGAAACACTACCTGACAAGCAAAAGTTTTGATTAGAAGCTGTGGGAGCTAAAACTTTATTTATAGTAATCGCTACAGGAGTTCTTGGACCTTGAACTCCTGCAATTGTTATTGTGTAATAATAAGTGTTAGTAAGTAATGCTGCTGTCAAAGGGAGATTTGTTCCCCCAGTTGGGTTTCCATACCATTTTATACTAGGCCCATTTGGGATTAGATTAGCAATAATACCTTTGTTACAAAAAAATTGTTGCATATTAGTACAGTTGATAGAGTAAGTTGCAGAAGCATCTTTTATCCAACTCGTAATTGAGGCAGCAGTAACTGGATTTGGAACTATAATACAAGTTAAATTTTGATTATTTGTACAATCTAAATTTAGTAAGTAAGGTACATTAGAAAGGTCTAAACTTAGTAATTGATTGTTAGCACAATCTAAAGTATATAAAGTAGCACATCCCCCAACATTTAAGTTTATTATTTGATTATTGAAACAATATAAATAATTCAAATTAATGAAATTGCTCACATTTAAACTTGCTAATTGATTATTGTAACAATATAAAGTCTCCAATAAATTACAGCCAGTGACATCTAAATTTGTTAATAGATTTGAACTACAATCAAAATCATATAAATTACTCAATCCACTTACATTAATAGTGGCTAATTGATTATTAAAACAATTTAAAGTCATCATTGAAACACAAGTGCTAACATTTAAACTGGTTAACTGATTGTAATAGCAATGTAAAGCTTGCAACGCAACACAACCAGTAACATTAAGATTTGTCAATTGATTATTAAAACAATATAAATTTTGTAATAACGAAAAACTACTAAGATCTAAATTTGTCAATTGATTGTAGTAACAATATAAGGTTTGTAATGAATTACAACCATTAATATTTAAATTTGTTAATTGATTGTAAGAACAATTTAGATAAGTTAAAGCCGTACTTGCATTAACATTTAAACTCGTCAAAGTATTATTTGAACAAGACAAAGAATTCAAAGAAATAAACCCTTCTATACCTGCTAAATCAGATATACTTTTATTACTTACATCTAATGTAGTAACTCCACTGATAGCCGAAGTAAGCACTTGATGATCACTATCAACTGTATCAATACCCAAACTAAACAAAGCGTGTTCAAAGTTAGAATCTGGAATTGCAGTATATTGTGCTTCTACATGCTGCATTCCCATAAATGTTAAGAAAAAAAATAATGCTACTGCTCTACAACTTAAAAATTTCTGATAGACTTTGTGATTTGTAATTTTTGCTTTCATAGTATAAACTTATCTTAATAAAAAAACCTACTTGATTAGGATATGAAGCATCGTGCAGTAGGTTTTATATAGCAAATATAACAAAATCAGACTATTTACCAAAAATATCAATATTATTTTAAATTAAAACCCTATCGATTTTTGAATTCGATAGGGGCTTATTTTGATTACTCTTTAATAAATTTAGTCAAAAACTTCTCTTCTCCAGAAATCACTTGTTTAATATAAGTTCCTATAGCTACTAAATTAGTCACTGTTGCTGTATAAGTAAATGATTGGAACGCAACCATACGAAAAGGAGTAGTAATAATAATAGTTACAGGCACTGCTGTTCGGGTACTTTCAATTCCATTTACAGTTTGACTAACATAATACGTTTTTGTAACTAAAAATAGGTGCTAGCAATTGCAGTCACTCCAGCTAAAGTAACATACCATTATTCAATAATTATTGGTTACTTATTTTAAAAAAGTCTTCCGAGGTTTACTGTACACTTTCCGAGGTCTACTGTACACTTTCTCGAGCTTATTGTTTACTTTCCGGGGTCTACTGTATACTTTCCCGAGCTTACTGTATACTTTCCGAAGTCAACTGTACACTTTCCGAAGTCAACTGTATGCTTTCCGAAGTCTACTGTACACTTTCCGAAGCTTACTGTAGACTTTCCGAAGCTTACTGTAAACTAGCCTGAACAAAAACACTAGCGAGAAACTTAAAAAATCTTCAAAACATAATTCAGCTATCTAAAATGATTTAAAGAACTTTTACAAATTTACAACAACTAAAAAGCTCTCACAATGGGAGAGAAATCAGCTTTGAGGTGTATATTTAAAGTAATGATAGGATTATGTTACATTACAAATTATGCAATTGTCTTTCGTCAGTAAGTACAAAACATTACACAATAGTAAAAGTTAGATATAGGTATAAAATATTTTTAGAATTTGGAGCGTTTTTTATTGGTGTTTCAAAATTTATTCCTATTTTTAGCTAATTGAAGAATTGCTATGACAGAAATTGATTTAGAAGCAGAAAAGAAAGCATTAGCTCGCGAATACAAAGAATTACTTCGTATTAGTTATCAAACCCTTACGCCAGAAGATAAAAAACTGATTCGTAAAGCGTTTGATGTGGCAGTTGATGCCCACAAAGATCAAAGAAGAAAATCTGGTGAAGCCTATATTTTCCACCCTATCGGGGTTGCTAAAATTGTTGCTTCCGAAATTGGGCTTGGGGCAACAGGAATTGCTGCTGCATTATTACATGATGTTGTGGAGGATACTCCAATTACCATTGAGGATTTGGAAAAACAATTCAATCCTAAAATTGCACAACTTGTTGAAGGATTGACCAAAATTTCTCAGGTTAAAAAAGACATGAACATCTCTATGCAAGCGGAAAACTTCCGTAAAATGTTACTGACACTTAATGACGATGTCCGTGTAATTTTAATAAAAATAGCCGATCGTTTGCACAATATGCAAACCATGGACTCAATGCCTGACTATAAACAAGTAAAAATTGCATCAGAAACTTTATATATTTATGCACCACTCGCCCATCGTTTGGGATTGTATAATATTAAAACCAAACTTGAAGATTTAGGTTTAAAATATACCGAACCTGAAGTTTTTAAAGATATTGTTAGCAAGATTAAAGAAACTAAAGAAGAACAAGATGAATACATCAAATTAGTTTCGGATGTTTTAAAGAAATCACTTAATGATGAAGAAATAGAATATACTATAAAAGGACGTCCAAAATCAATCTATTCTATTAGAAGAAAAATGTTGGCGCAAAGCGTAAGTTTTGACGAAGTATATGACAAATTTGCTCTTAGAATCATTTATAAATCAACTCCTCATGAAGAAAAATTCTTAGCTTGGAAAATTTATTCTATTGTTACCGATCATTATCGTCCAAGTCCAAGTCGTTTGCGGGATTGGATTTCTTCGCCAAAATCAACTGGATATGAAGCCCTACACATTACCGTAATGGGACCAAAAGGAAGATGGGTAGAAATACAAGTTCGAAGTGAACGAATGGATGAAATTGCCGAAAAAGGATATGCTGCTCACTACAAATATAAACAAGGAGCAACCGAAGAAAATGGATTGGATGTATGGTTGAATCTTCTTAAAGAAGCTCTTGAAAACTCAGAGACAAATGCAGTTGATTTTGTAGAGGATTTTAAAATGAATCTGTATGCCAAAGAAATCTTTGTATTTACTCCTAAAGGAGAAATAAAATCACTTCCCAAAGGAGCTACATCATTAGACTTTGCCTTTAGTATTCACTCTGAAATTGGAATTAAAACACGTGGAACTAGAGTAAATGGTAAATTAGTACAATTAAACCATGAACTAAAAAGTGGCGATCAAATTGAAGTAATTACTTCCCCTAATCAAAAACCAACCATTAACTGGTTGGATTATGTAACTACTTCAAGGGCAAAAAACAAAATTAGAAATGTTTTAAATGAAGACACCAAAAAGATTGGTGAAGAAGGAAAAGAATTACTGACTAGAAAATTAAAACATTTAAAAATCACCCTAAATGAAGCCGTAGTTAATGAATTAGTAATTTTCTTCAAATTAAAAACTAGTTTAGATTTGTTTTATAGAGTAGGAATTGGCTCTATAGAAAACCAACAATTAAAAGATTATTCTGCCCAAAAAAGCAACACCCTTATTAATTTCTTTAAAAACAAAATTAAACGTTCGCCAAGTGCTGCACCAGATGATATTCATAAACAAGAAATAACAAGTAATTACGATTTATTAGTGTTTGGAAAAGAAATGGATCGTTTAGATTACAAACTTTCTTCCTGTTGTAATCCAATTCCAGGAGATGAAGTGTTTGGATTTGTAACCATAAATGAAGGAATTAAAGTCCATAAAAAAGATTGTCCTAATGCTATTTCTCTACAGTCAAATTATGCTTACCGAATTATGCAGGCCAAATGGATAGACTCCACTCAACAAGAATTTAATGCCATTTTAAAAATCAAAGGAATGGATACGTTAGGATTGACCAATGAATTAACTAAAGTAATCTCAAATCAGATGCACGTAAATATTCAGAGTATCTCTTTGAGTGGTGAGGCTGGAATATTCAATGGACAAGTAACAGTAATTGTTCAAAACAATACGATACTAAAAAAATTAATGGATAATATTAAAAAGATTGATGGAATCGAAAAGGTGTCTAGAGTGTATAAAAATTAACCACTATTAACATTTCCATTTAATAACTTTTAAACCTTAAATTTTCAAACCTTAAACTAAAAAATTACCTTTGCCAGATATGACACGAATCGCATCAGATAACACTAAAAATCAAGAAACTGTAAGAGGTGTTTTTACAGCGTATCTTGAAAACAAAGGACATCGCAAAACGCCAGAACGTTACGCTATTCTTCAAGAAATTTATGATAATCAAGAACATTTTGACATTGAAAACTTGTATATCAAAATGAAAAACAAGAATTATCGTGTAAGTAGGGCAACATTATACAATACTATTGAATTGCTTTTAGATTGTGGCTTGGTTCGTAAACATCAGTTTGGACAAAACCAAGCACATTACGAAAAATCATATTTTGACAAACAACACGACCACATCATCATGACCGATAGTGGTGAAGTAATTGAATTTTGCGATCCAAGAATTCAAACCATAAAACAAACCATAGAAGAAATTTTCGGAATTGATATACACAATCACTCTTTATATTTCTACGCTACTAAGAAGTAATAAAAAAACAATTTATATGAAATTAAAATACAGGCTTCTTTTGTCAATTGTTTTTTTGCTAACTGCCTTCAATAGCTATTCACAATGGTATATCGTTGGCCAACTTCCCTATGCTGAAACCGGCACACAACAGCCAGTTTACATCAAGTTCTATGACGAAAACATCGGTTATGCCGAATTGGCTGGTATTGGAGCTGATGGATGGTTCGAGGTACAGGTAAAAACAACTGATGGCGGCGTTTCTTGGCGTACAACATCACTTCCAACAACGGCCTATACAAAAGCTCCTGTATTTATGGGCGATGCACAACATTTTGTTTTAGCACCTCATACTGATGGCACCCCAAGCTATAGGACAGCAGATGGTGGCACAACATTTGTCGCAATGCCAGACTTATCTTCAAGTTGGGCAAATTTTTATTTCAAGAATACATTGAAAGGATTTTATTTTTTAAGCACGTATCTTCAATCACAAAATATGCGGTCGACTATTGATGGCGGCCTTACCTGGAGTTCCCCTCAACCAAGTAATCCTCCATTATCCGACATGTATTTTCCAGATCCCAACGGTAATTTGGGATTTCTATTCGCAGGCAACACTATCCTCAAAACTACCAATAATGGGACAACCTGGAATACTGATCCTTCATTGAACCCTGCTCCGGTAAATAACAGATTTAATATTGCTTATACTTCTCCACAAGTATGGTATGTAGGCAGTCAAACCGAAATGGCCCGAACTCAAAACGGAGGTGTATCCTGGACACAGGTAGCCAATTTTGTAAATATTTATAAATATGAATTTAGCGATACTCAAAACGGTTTCTACATAAAAGGCCCAGAATACTCTGGTTACCAAATTAGCAACACTGAATCCGTATACAGAACAAGGGATGGTGGTGTTACCTGGGAACCTTTTGGAGAAGGCTTCGAGGCATGGGCTCCTGGGAGCGATAGCATAACAGACTTTTCTTTTCCTACTAACCAAGTAGGATATGCAGTGACCTATTCTGGAAAAGTTTACAAATTAGACAATTTATTGGCAATAAAACAAATCCAGTCTTCAAAACCAGGACTGTATCCAAATCCAACAAAAGACTTCCTTTTTGTAGAAGGTGATAATATTAGTTCAAAATCATATGCTGTCTATGACCTAATGGGAAGAAAGATTCTTAGCGGAACTATCTACGTTAATAAAATCGACGTAAGTAATCTAGCCAATGGCCCTTATCTGCTAAAAATAGATGGTTATGAAACTGTAAAATTTAAAATAGAATAAAACAAATAACTACATAACAACTTAAAACACACAATGACTGTAGATTTACTACTCGGATTACAATGGGGCGATGAAGGAAAAGGAAAAATAGTTGACGTTCTTACCTCAAAATACGACATTATCGCTCGTTTTCAAGGGGGCCCAAACGCAGGACACACTTTAGAATTTGATGGAATCAAACATGTTTTAAGAACAATACCTTCTGGTATTTTTCACGAAAACAACATTAACATTATTGGAAATGGTGTCGTGATTGACCCTGTAGTTTTCAAAAGTGAAATTGATGGTTTGGCAAAATTCAATTTGGACATTAAATCCAAACTAATAATTTCAAGAAAAGCACATTTAATCCTTCCTACTCATAGACTGCTGGATGCAGCTTCAGAAGCCTCTAAAGGGAAAGCCAAAATTGGATCTACTCTTAAAGGAATTGGACCTACTTATATGGACAAAACAGGAAGAAACGGAATTCGTGTGGGCGATATTGAATTAGCAGATTTTAAAGAACGCTATAGAGCTTTAGCCGACAAACACGAAGCCATGATTGCATTCTACAATGTAGACATACAATACAACTTACTTGAATTAGAAAAAGAATTCTTTGATGCTATTGAAGATTTGAAGAAACTCACTTTTATTGATAGTGAAGAATATTTAGCACAAGCCCAAAAAACTGGAAAATCGATACTTTGCGAAGGTGCTCAAGGCTCTTTATTAGATGTTGATTTTGGAACCTATCCTTTTGTAACTTCATCCAACACTACTGCAGCTGGTGCATGCACCGGTTTAGGTATTGCTCCTAACAAAATCAAAGAAGTTTTTGGAATATTCAAAGCGTACACAACAAGAGTGGGTTCTGGACCTTTTCCAACAGAAGATTTTGGTAATGATGGAGATGTTATGGCTAAAGTAGGGAATGAATTTGGCTCAGTAACCGGAAGAAAAAGACGCTGTGGTTGGCTAGATTTAATAGCATTAAAATACGCAGTTCAAGTAAATGGTGTTACTCAATTAATGATGATGAAAGGTGATGTTCTTTCAGGATTTGAAACATTAAAAGTGTGTACAGCTTACAATTATAAAGGAGAAATAATTCATCACCTACCTTACAATATAGAAGAAGAAAATGTTACTCCTATTTATACAGAATTCAAAGGATGGAAAGCCGATCTAACTGGTTTAACCACTTTTGATAGTTTACCAAAAGAACTAAAAGAATACATTGAGTTTATTGAAAAGGAAGTGGAAGTACCTATTAAAATAGTTTCTGTAGGTCCGGATAGAAAACAAACTATTATCAGATAATATATAGATTTATTATTAAATCCTCAAATGATTCCATTTGAGGATTTTATTAATTAAAAAAAGGGGTAGATTGTTTATATATCTGAAAAAGTCATTCAAACTAGCAATTGAATACTGTTTAGTTTTTTAAATAGATAACTACTATTTTTGTATGTTTACAAAAAAATCAATACTTAATGGAATTTTCTACTACTAAATTGAATACTTTTTTGTTTTTAAAACTACCTTCAGCATTTTTTTGTGGAGTTAGAGTAAAATCAATTTCAATTGAAAAATGTGTAGCAACAGTAAAATACCGTTGGTTGAATCA
Source organism: uncultured Bacteroidota bacterium (assembly GCA_903879645.1). GTDB lineage: Bacteria > Bacteroidota > Bacteroidia > Flavobacteriales > Flavobacteriaceae > Flavobacterium. Next base: position 3,569 of record CAIRMK010000398.1, on the reverse strand, counting down.
AAATCCATTTAATTCCATGTATTTCGCGGTACAAGCCATGGCAGCCGAACTAACAACGGGAGCATTAGTAATGTATCAAATCAAAAAAAGTGGTAAACACATTTCTATGTTAGTTGCCAATAATAAAGGAAACTATAGCAAAAAAGCAATAGGAAGAATTACTTTTACCTGCAACGAAGGGCACGCAATAGAAGAAGCTATTCAAAAAACTATTGCTAGCGGAGAAGGAGAAACCATTTGGTTAAAATCAATTGGAATCGATGAGAAAGGTGACCAAGTTTCGGAAATGAATTTTGAATGGAGCATTCGATTAAAACAATAAGATAATTTTATACAAGGAACAATCCTTTTTTATAAATTTGGCACACAAATAAAAAAGAAATGAAGAAAACTATTATCCTAATCACATTACTATTGATAACAACACTAACCTTTTCACAAAAAAAAGAAAAAGTAAAAGGATCAAAAATTGTTACTACAGAAATAAAAAAAATAGAAAGTTTTGATTCTCTTGAAGTTGACGATAATCTTGAAGTATTTATAGTAAAAGGGAACGAATGTGGAATAGAAATCGAAGCCGATGATAACCTACATGACGCTATTGATGCAGTTCTAAGTGGATCAACATTGAGGTTGTCAACTTTGAAAGGTGCTTTCGGTTATAAAAAATTAAGCATCCGTGTTACATATACTGATGATTTTAAATCGGTGGTTACAAGAAACGAAGCAACTGTAACAGCTTTAGCTGATGTTGAATTGGACAATATCACTTTCAAAAGTTTTGATTATTCAAAGCTATTTTTAAATGCTAAATCTAAGAATATTTCGCTCTATATGGATGATAAATCAAAAGCGGAATTCAATTCGAAAGGAGAAAACACTGTTATTACTTTAAGCAAAAATACATCACTAAAAGGATTAATTACTGCAACGAATATGACTTTTGACATGTATCAGAAAAGTGAAGCTGAAATAAATGGGGATGTAGAAACTGCTAAGTTTAGATTAGATAATAATGCTAATTTTTCTGGAAAAACCTTTACTATTAAAAATGCTGAGCTAACATGTGAAGCCTATGCTAAAATAAGTATCAATGTCAAAAATACAATTGCAATTGATGCTTCTGGTAAATCAGAAATTCAATTGTATGGTGATCAAAAAATTGATATGAAGCGCTTTGTAGATAGTGCCGTGTTAAATAAAAAGCCTACTAAATAATTTCTAAACCGAGTTGAACTCGGTTTTTTTTATGCTTAAAAAGATATAAAAAGAAAAACCTCTCTATTTTCATGAAGAGGCTTCGTCGGGGTGGCAGGATTCGAACCTGCGGCCTTCCCGTTTCCTAATAGTGACGCGATAACCATAAAAAAACCTCTTCATTTTCATGAAGAGGTTCCGTCGGGGTGGCAGGATTCGAACCTGCGGCCTCCTGCTCCCAAAGCAGGCGCGATAACCGGGCTACGCTACACCCCGAATGCGAGTGCAAATATAAAACTAAAAATCAGTTCTCAAAATCTTTTACTATAATAATTCAGATTTATTTTAAAATAGTTTTTTCTAATTAGTTTCTATAAATTTATTTTAATAAAAACTTACATTTGCAGCACTTAAAACAACAAACAATGTCTGATACAATAGAAAAAGTAAAATGCCTAATAATAGGTTCTGGTCCTGCAGGTTATACTGCAGCCATTTATGCTTCCAGAGCTAATATGAATCCTGTTTTATACCAAGGAACACAACCAGGTGGTCAATTAACTACCACGAATGAAGTAGAAAATTACCCAGGAAATCCAGAAGGAATTACTGGTCCTGAAATGATGATAAATCTTCAAGAACAAGCACAACGCTTCGGAACCGATGTTCGTGATGGATGGGTTACTAAAGTAGATTTCTCTGGAGATATACATAAAGTTTGGGTGAATGACACCAAAGAAATACATTGTGAAACCGTAATTATTTCTACTGGAGCTTCAGCCAAATATTTAGGATTAGATTCTGAACAACACTATTTAAAAATGGGTGGTGGTGTTTCAGCTTGTGCTGTTTGTGATGGATTTTTCTATAGAAATCAAGAAGTGGTGATTGTAGGTGCTGGTGATTCTGCTTGTGAAGAAGCGCATTACTTATCTAAATTATGCAAAAAAGTGACTATGTTGGTTCGAAGCGAACAATTCAGAGCGTCTAAAATCATGGCAGAACGCGTTCGTAAAACAGAGAATATTGAGATTTTATTGAATACAGAAACCGATGAAGTTTTAGGTGATGGACAAGTAGTAACGGCTGTTCGAGTAAAAAACAGAACTTCGGGTGCCACTCACGAAATTCCTGCCACGGGATTTTTTGTAGCCATTGGACACAAACCCAATACGGATATTTTTAAAGATTATTTAACTCTTGATGAAACAGGTTATATTGTTAATATACCTGGAACTTCTAAAACCAATGTAGCTGGTGTTTTTGTAGGTGGTGATGCTGCAGACCATGTCTACAGACAAGCGATTACAGCTGCTGGAACGGGTTGTATGGCGGCTTTGGATGCTGAACGATATTTGGCGAGTAAAGAGTAAAAACTTTTATTATAAGATAAAAAAAACCGAAACAGTTATGTTTCGGTTTTTTTTATCTCTATTTGTTTCTAATCATTCATCGAAATCAAAAATTCTTCGTTATTTCTTGTTTTCTTAATTTTATCATTGATGGTATCCATAGCTTCTACTGGATTCATATCCGCTAGGAATTTACGTAGAATCCACATGCGTTTTAGCGTATTTGGATCCAATAACAAATCGTCGCGGCGTGTGCTTGATGATGTCAAATCAATAGCAGGGAAAATTCTACGATTCGCAATTTTTCTATCCAATTGTAACTCCATATTTCCAGTTCCTTTGAATTCTTCAAAGATTACTTCATCCATTTTAGAACCAGTTTCTGTTAACGCTGTTGCGATAATACTCAAAGAACCTCCGTTTTCTACATTACGAGCAGCACCAAAGAAACGTTTTGGTTTTTGTAAGGCATTAGCATCTACTCCTCCACTCAACACCTTACCAGATGCAGGCTGAACCGTATTATAAGCTCTAGCCAAACGCGTAATAGAATCCAACAGAATCACCACATCGTGACCACATTCTACCAAACGTTTCGCTTTTTCAAGAACTATATTGGCAATTTTCACATGCTCCATAGGCTCTCTATCAAAAGTGGAAGCAATAACTTCACCTCGAACACTACGTTGCATATCCGTAACCTCTTCTGGACGCTCGTCAATCAACAAAACAATCAGATATACTTCTGGGTGATTCGCTGCAATAGCATTAGCAATGTCTTTTAACAACATAGTCTTACCAGTCTTTGGTTGTGCCACTATCATTCCACGTTGACCTTTCCCTATTGGAGAAAATAAATCGATGATTCTTGTAGAAACACTGGCTTGCTTATCAGCAATATTGAATTTTTCTTGTGGAAATATTGGTGTTAAATGTTCAAAGGAAACCCTCTTACTTCACACTTCACATCCACAAAGAAAGCGCCGGTCAAAGAGATCGTCAAATCCACTGACACTGGTG
>CAIRMK010000397.1 GCA_903879645.1 uncultured Bacteroidota bacterium | reverse complement strand
ACTATAGTTTTTACTTTTGTTTTTGGAAATCTTGCTGGTATTAGTACCGATGGTCTTCCACAACAACTGTTTTATTTAACAGGTATTACTTCTTGGAATTACTTTTCTGATTGTTTGACTAAAACGAGTACTGTATTTAAAGATAATGCTAATATTTTTGGGAAAGTATACTTTCCTAGATTGATTATGCCATTGAGTATTGTTGTTAGTAATTTAGTACGATTTGGTGTGCAATTATTATTGCTTCTATTTATGATGTTGTATTTTTATTTTTTCCCAGTGAAAGGGAGTGATTTTCATGTGACATTTGCTATTGTTTTTTTTCCATTTCTTGTTCTGTTAATGGCTTTACTTGGTTTGGGATTAGGATTAATAATTACAGCAATTACTACAAAATATAAAGATTTGACTTTTTTAGTTACTTTTGGGGTGCAACTTTTGATGTACGGTACAACCGTAATATATCCCTTAAGTGTTGCGCCTGAAAAATATAAAAAAATTATAGAATTGAATCCAATGACAGGAATTATTGAAGCCTTTAGGTATGCTTTTCTTGGGAGAGGGGAATTTACTTTTTGGAGTATTGGTTATTCCGTAATTACAACGCTGATTGTTTTGTTTTTAGGTATTTTAATATTTAACAAAACAGAAAAAAACTTTGTTGACACTATATAATGAGTAAGCCAGTTATACAAGTAGAAAATCTTTCAAAAGCCTATCAAATTGGACAAATTGGTACAGGTACTATCTCGCGTGATTTAGAACGTTTTATTACTACTAAAATTTTAGGTAAAGAAGACCCTTTTTTAAAGATAGGAGAAACTAATGATCGGAGTACAAAAGGGCAAAGCGATATTGTATGGTCATTGAAAGATATTAATTTTGAGATCAATCAAGGTGATGCTGTAGGGATAATTGGCAAGAATGGTGCTGGAAAAAGTACATTATTGAAATTGCTTTCAAGAGTTACAGGTCCCACTACGGGTGAGATAAAAGTAAAAGGAAGAATCGCTAGTTTATTGGAAGTTGGGACAGGCTTTCATCCTGAATTGTCTGGAAGAGAGAATATTTATTTGAATGGTGCTATTTTAGGAATGCGGAAAAAAGAAATCACCAGAAAACTTGATGAGATTATTGATTTTTCGGGAGTTGAACGATATATTGATACTCCGGTTAAACGTTACTCTTCTGGAATGTATGTTCGATTGGCTTTTGCTGTTGCAGCCCATTTAGAAAGTGAAATTCTTATTGTGGATGAAGTATTAGCTGTTGGTGATGCTGAATTCCAAAAGAAATGTCTAGGTAAAATGGGAGACATTTCAAAAGGAGAAGGGCGAACGGTTTTGTTTGTTAGTCATAATATGGCGGCCGTGAAGAATTTGTGTACTAAAGGGATTGTTTTGGAAAATGGATTAATATCTTTTAAAGGAGAGGTAAATAAGGGGATTAATTATTATTTAGAGCAAAATCAAAATTCTAGTTTAGGATTATATAAAAATGATTCAATTGTTGATTCAGGAATAGTTTCTATTACTTTAAATGATGATAATGGAAATTTGCGAACAGAGTTTGGTTTTGATGAATTTATCAAAATTAAAATTGCTTTAAAAATAGAAGAAAAATATGTTGATAATGGCAGAATAGGTTTTAGATTGGTAAACCAAAATGAAATAGTAATATTTTCCTCAGAATATAAGTTTTCAGATTTTGCTATCAAAGGAGGATTCTATGAAATTGAAGCAGTAATTCCACCAAAAGTTCTTGTTCCTAATTTTTTTAGATTAACATTTGGAATGCATATACCAAATGCTGTGATGATAGATTATCTTGAACAGATTATATCTTTTGAAATAATTGAAACAGGTTCAGATTTTCATATTTATAAAGGTAATTATGGTTGTGTTAATATAAATTGTAATTGGTTTAAAATTAATGAACATATTTAGTAAAATATTGACCAGATTTTTATTAAGGATAGTTGACAAACATTTTTTTGCAGATTATGTCAAGACTATTATAAATGACTATAATATTTCTGAATGTAAATCACAAGTTATATTAGGGGATAATAGTTTTTTTTTAAATGATGCTAAAGTTTATAATGGGCAAGCAAATGAAAAAATAGTTATAGGTAAAAAAACACATATCTTAGGTCAATTATTAGTTTTTAAATACGGTGGAAAAATTACAATTGGAGATAATTGTTTTGTTGGTGATGGAGCTAAAATATGGTCTGGGGAATCTGTTATAATTGGAAATAATGTTTTAATTTCTCATAATGTAAGTATAGTTGATACAAATGCACATGAAATTGATCATTACGAAAGAATTACAAGATATGAAGATTTGATAGAAAACGGGCCATGGAAAACAAAAGGAAGTGTTGAAACAAAACCAATATTGATTAAAGATTATGCATGGATTAATTTTGGAGCCATTATTCTTAAAGGAATTACTATAGGCTCAGGTTCAATTGTAGCTGCGGGTGCTGTAGTAACTAAAGATGTTCCAGATTTTGTCGTTGTAGCTGGTAATCCAGCAGCAGTTATTAAAGAATTAAAATGATTTATCTTAATTTTATTATATGAGAAGTAATGATTAGCGGAATAAAGAACTTTTTTAGGAAATTAAAAGTTGTAGAAAATTCTTTTCAGAAATACAATGAGTATATTCAGAAAGAGAATTCTACTATAATAATGGGAAATTCTATAATTCGTTTTGATTTAGAAGATAAAATTGAGCAACGTAATTATGTTAAAATAGGTTCTAAAGGTTTAATATCAGCTAAATTCATATTTGAATCTGAAAAAGGAGAAGTCAATATAGGTAATAATGTTCATTTAGGAGGTGTAACTTTTATAAGTAGAAATCGGATTGAAGTACATAATGATGTCACAATGGCATGGGGAATTACTATTTATGATCATAACTCACACAGTGTTTATTGGGAAGACAGAAAAAATGATAATCATCAATGTTATGAAGATTTTATAAATAATAATGGTAATACTGTTGCTAGTAAAGATTGGTCTAAAGTAATTAGTAAATGTATTCTGATAGAATCAAAAGTTTGGATAGGTTTTGATGTAACTATTTTGAAAGGTGTAACTATCGGAGAAGGAGCTGTTGTTGGTGCTAAAAGCGTAGTTGTGAGAGATGTTGAGCCATGGACTGTTGTTGCTGGTAATCCAGCTGTTGTAATAAAATATTTACCTGAATACAAAAAATGAATATAGTTATAATAGGTCCTAGCGGTTTTATTGGTAGTCATTGTGTAGATTATTTCAAATCGAAAAGATGGAATGTATGGAAAGTTGATGTTAATGACTCAAGAGAAAGTAATTTTTATAAAATTGAACGTCAAAATTCAGATTTTTCATTGCCTTTTATAGAAAATAATTTTGATGTTTGTATAAATGCTTCAGGTTCAGCTAATGTAGGTTTTTCTTTTGAGAACCCTTCAAAAGATTTCGAATTGAATGTAGTAAATGTTCAAAAAATTTTGGTTGCTATTAGAGATTATAATCCGAATTGTAAGTTTATTAATTTTTCAAGTGCAGCCGTTTATGGAAATCCACAAATACTACCCATAACCGAAGAAAATAGTTGTAAACCATTATCACCATATGGTTTTCATAAATTGCAAAGTGAATTACTATTAACTGAGTATCATAATTTTTTCAATTTAAAAACCTGTAGTTTAAGAGTGTTTTCTGCTTTTGGACCTAGGTTAAAAAAACAATTGTTTTGGGATGTTTATCAAAAAAGCATTAGTAAGGATTTGACGTTCTTTGGGACAGGGAATGAAACAAGAGATTTTATTTTTATAGATGATTTACTTCAAATAATTGAATTAATAATCAATAAATCTAGCTTTAAAGGGGCTATTTATAATGCTGCTAATGGAGAAGAAATTAAAATAAATAAAGCTATTTCAATATTCTTGTCCGAAATTCAATCTGATGCAAATTCTAGTTTTAGTGGTGAAATAAAAATAGGTGACCCAATTAATTGGAGAGCAGATATAAATAAAATTCTTGCTTTAGGATATAAATCGAAAATAGATTTTGACTTAGGCCTTAATAAATATGCGAAATGGTTAAAGGAAAACGAATAGGAATTGCATATACTTATGATGAAAATTGGGTAGGTGGGACCTATTATATTCAAAATTTAATCAGTTCTTTGCATTACCTTCCTGTTAAAAATCAGCCTTTATTGTATGTACTCACTAAAGATAAAAAGACTTTTGATATTTTGAAAGAAGCTACTCATTACAATAAGCTTATTTTTCTTAAAGACTCTGTTTCTGAAATTCAAAATATAATCAATAAAATAGCTTTGCGAATTTTTAAAAAAAGAGTGTTTTATAAAGAAATAAAACTAGATTTTTTATTTCCTCTTTCTTATGTTCCCCAGAATTTTGATAAAGTTCCTAATATCATTTTTTGGATTCCTGATTTACAAGAAAAATATTTACCACATTTTTTTCTGATCAAGAAATTGATTTGAGAAATAGTAGATATAGAAAAATGATACTTTTAAATAAACCAATTGTTTTTAGTAGTTATACAGCAAAAAAAGATTTTGAAATTGCTTTTCCAAAATCTTTGAATAAAAAAACAGTAATTCAATTTGCTGTAACGCACCCGAAAGTTGATTTTTCTTCTATTGATAGTATTAAAAATAAATTCAATATATCTGAAAAATATTTTATCTCTCCCAATCAATTTTGGCAGCATAAAAATCATTTAACATTAATTAAAGCAGTAAAACTGCTTAAAGAATCTGGTGTAAAAGTTCATGTTGTTTTTACTGGGAAAGAATATGATTACAGGTGTCCAAATTATACTACTGATTTAAAAAATAAGGTTAAAGAATTTGGATTAGAAAATGAAATTCATTTTCTTGGGTTTATAAATAGACATGAGCAACTTGTATTAATGAAATATGCAATAGCTGTAGTCCAGCCTTCTTTATTTGAAGGATGGAGTACAGTAGTTGAAGATGCAAAAGCATTAAATCAAACTATTATTGCCTCTAATATTGATGTTCATAAAGAACAGATAGACGATAAGGGCTATTTTTTTGACCCTGATAATATTTCAGAATTGGCAAATGTTATGCAATCTGTATTGCAAAATGATGTTAAGTTAAAATATGATATTGATTATAAAATTAATGTAGCCAATTTTGCTACTCAAATCAATGATCTAATATTAGGAAATTTATAATTTTGTTTTGGAAACTTATATTAAAATTGATTCAAACTATTAATAAAATACTAAATTTGAAAACTTACAAAATTTAATTATAAATAAAAATAATAATATTTTATTGTAAGTATTAGGTAAAATTAAAAGCTAAAAAAATTGAAGGTAAAAACAGCATTTATAACGGGAGTAACAGGTCAAGACGGAGCTT
>CAIRMK010000396.1 GCA_903879645.1 uncultured Bacteroidota bacterium | reverse complement strand
TTCGATAACGTATGATAGTAAAGCTAAAATAGAAGACTTTTTACAATCACAGCCCTTTAATTTTAAACATTATATGATGCCTCAAAGTGAAATAGCTATTACACAAATCACCAACGGCTATCCAACAACAATGATTGTAATTGATGGAATTATTAAATATTGGAATTCTGGAGGTCCCGTGGATTCTAAATTGATTAATGAATTAAGTAAACAATATATAGAAATTTTAAACCAAGGAAAATAAACATTGCTTACAAATACTTCAAATTTATGTTTACAATAGATAACCAAACCCAATATCAAACAGTATCCAACCCTTTTCTTTTTGAAATGCCAATTTCTTTAAAATGAGTAGGCGTTAAACCTGTGATTTTTTTAAATTGTAAAGACAAATGCGCCACACTGCTGTATTCCAAATCAAAAGCAATTTGTGACAATGAAAGTTGATCGTAGATAAGCAGCTCTTTGGCTCTCTCAATGCGTTGTTCGATAAAATAGTTTTCAATGGTTCTGCCTTCGACAGAAGAAAATAGGCTACTCAAGTAAGTGTACTCATGATGCACGGCATCTGAGATATAGTGCGAAAGCTTTTTTTTGATTTCATCCGCGGCTACTTCTTTGCGAGCTCTTTTTATCACCAATTGTTTTATCTTTTCCACCAACCCGCTGTTGTGGTTATCAATCCATTCGAAACCGATTGCTTTCAAACTTTCTTTTAGCGATTGCATTTGATGGGCGGTCAATTCTTGGTTGAGATGAATTTCTCCAATAGTAACCTTTTGAAAAGAAATGGCCTCTTTTTGCAAAATAGCTTCCACGGCTAAAATACACCGATGGCAAACCATATTCTTAACTAATACAATTGTAGTACTCATAGTGTAAAATTAAAGAATTAAAAGGATAAAGAGGAATTCTATAGCGTGGATTTTGTTTTTTATTGTAGCTAATTTCAGGCCTATCCCAAAAAGTAAGCCGCCCAAAGATGGAACGGCTTATTTTTATGACAACAGTAAATTAATTATTTACAGTCGTTACAAGTGCAATTGGAACCACATTTACAATCTTCGCATTTGCAGTTGGGATTAGTACATTTACCACTTTCTTTTTCTGTAGTAGTTGTAGGTTTTTCTTCTGATGTTTTCATAGTATTTTATTTTTAAGTTATTTACTTTTAATAGTACAAAGATAGCGTGCCCTTCCCTCCTCTTTATTATATAACTTTGTGATGCTGTTACAGAATTTTGGTTTTCTATTGTAGTATATTTGTTTGATGTTACTGCTAATCTTAACAATAAAAATGATGGTAGATTTATTTAGAGGGTCGTATTTTGAAGTAATGAATATGAAGAATTTACTGGAGAGTTATAACATAGACGTATTTGTTCTAAACGAAAACATGTCTATTATAGAACCGTGGGTGGTAACTGCGGGTGGGTTTAATCCCGTTACGCTAAGAGTAAACGAAGAAGACTTCGAAAAAGCCAAAGCCATTGTTGAGGAGTATTTGAATAAGGCTTAGAAATTTTACTTTTCCTGAATAATAAAAAATGCTATGAAAGGAATGAAAATGCGGTAGGAATGACGAAGCAATAGATGATACAAGTTTGTTAATTTAGAGTTTTACAATGATCCCGTTACTATTTATGATTTGTAATTAGTCTGGTTTATAATCCCGAACAGCTTATATTCTTTAGTACTAAGTAATAAAATTAGAATTAATTCGTTACTTATAAAGAAATTAAAACTACTATTATGAAAAAAGTTTTCTTATTGGGGTTGGCATATTTATTATTCATTTCATGTGCTTCCGAAACCACAAAAACAATAACCACTCCTCCATCGCCAGTATTTAGTGGGTATAGAATTACTGATGCAGCATCAAGTTCTAATAACACAAGTGTTATTACATCGCAAACTATAATAAATGGAACATTACAAAATGACAAGTTTTATTCTGAAACTTCAGAGGTTATTTATAATGGTGTAAGTCAGGGAGTTTTTACTGATCAATACTATTTTTATGTTAATAATCTTTTAGACCATCGAATAGGAGGAACTGGAACAACCTATTTTTATTATGATTCAAACAACCAACTTATTGGTGCGACAAAAGTTAGTAGTAGTGGTAACTTAAATGAAAGATATGTTTACAATGCAAATAATATTGTTTATTGTGAATCTATCAATTTACCCTATAATGATGCAAATGCAGTGGTTTCTCATAGAAACATATTGCAATTTGATGCCAATAATGAAGTTATTACAGCTGGACCTGATTCTAATCTTGATGGTATCATGGATACAGTGAATAATTTTAGTTATGCCAATGATAATTTAATGTCTATTTCCTATTATAATGGTACTGTTCAAACTTTTGATTACTCAACAGTTATTGATAATCTTAATTTGATTACTCAAAACTCTTATGGAAAGAAAGTAACTAGATTAATATGTTCAGATAGTTTTCGAGGACTGACGTATGATTTGAAATATTCTAAAAATATACTCACTCAAGATATGCCTTTGGCCAATTATCAAGTCTTACCAACTTATTATTATCAAACCAAAACGGTTACACAAAATATTAATAATCCGCAGAGTGGTTATCAAGGAATAGATACGAATACGACCCAATTCTTTTTTAATTGATTTTCATTAATTTCCAACTCTACTATATTTTAATAGTGGAATTAAATTGACTATTAGGAAAAATTATAAAATGAATAATAGGATTGCCAAAAAACAGACCTGATTGTTTTTAAAAACCAATCAGGTCTATTTCTTTATTAACAATTCCACAAAACTTTTTTTACCTTTAGACCTGCAAAAAACAAGAGTATGTCTAAATTTCCGCATCTCGGAACATCTATCTTTTCCATCATGTCGCAAATGGCTAACGAACATCAAGCCATTAACCTCTCGCAAGGATTTCCCAACTTTCCAGTCGATGCCCGATTGAAAGAATTAGTCGCAAAATGGGCCAAAGAAGAAGTTCATCAGTACCTTCCCATGGCTGGCTTCCCTCCTTTGCTAGAAAAAATTGCAACGCTTACACAACAGTCGTATGGTAGAAAAGTCAATCCTGCAACGGAGATCTTAATTACAGCAGGCGCCACGGAAGGAATCTTTGCGAGTATTCAAGCCTTGGTATATCCAAAGGATGAAGTGATAATTCTTGACCCTAGTTACGATTGTTATGAAACGCCGATACTCTTGTGTAATGCCATTCCGAAACGTATTCCCCTCAACGATGATTTCACTCCGAATTGGGAGCTGATTGGTACTACCATGACGGCAAACACCCGAATGATAATCATCAATAATCCCCACAATCCTACCGGGAAAATATGGATGGAAGACGATTTCCTGCAATTGGAAAAGCTTTTAGAGTTGTATCCTAATTTGATTGTGCTTTCAGACGAAGTGTATGAATATATTACGTTTGAAAACCAACATATTTCGGCGCACCATCGTCCGAAATTAGCGCAAAGAAGTATTGCGGTATCTTCTTTTGGGAAATCATTTCACATCACGGGTTGGAAAATTGGCTACCTCGTTGCCCCCGAAACTTTGATGCAGGAAATTAAGAAAGTGCATCAGTTTTTGGTATTCAGCGTCAACAGTATTGCACAATATGCCCTAAACGATTATATTGAAATGGTACAAATTTCTACCTTGGGGGATTTCTATCAGCAAAAAAGAGATTTTTTCAGACAGTTATGCCAGCAAACTCGATTTGAGCTTCTTCCGTGTGAGGGTTCGTACTTTCAAATTGCATCATACAAAAACATTTCCACCGAGAATGATCTCGATTTCACCAAACGATTGGTGACAGAATATGGTGTGGCAACGATTCCGTTATCACCTTTCTATTCGAATGGAAAACAAACCCAGTGTATTCGTTTTTGTTTTGCGAAAGATGATAATACGTTGCAAAATGCAGTGGAAAGATTGATAAAATTATAAAATAAACACAAGCCCAATTTCAAAAAAACAATATGAAATATTCTTTATTCTTACTTTTCCTTTTAAATGTTTCTGTTTATTCTCAAAACAAACTCCAATACAATTCTAAAGGAGAATTGTC
>CAIRMK010000395.1 GCA_903879645.1 uncultured Bacteroidota bacterium | reverse complement strand
TGCTGAATGGGAGGTATTAATTTTAACTTAAAAAATCTATAAAAGGTTTAATCACTTTTTTTTTACAACACCTAAATAACAACCTTGTTTAAAGCCTTTTAAACGAGGTTTGTTGTTTAATAAAAAAAATATATAATTAAATTTAACCCTCTTAGACTCACTTTAAATGGTTAATAATTAGATTTTATTTCTCAAAAATTATTGTTTTTATTTATCATAGAATGTTAAAATAAACATGTAAAATACTATGCATGCATAAAATTTAACATAATTAGTATGCGTGCATAATAAAAATTATATATCTTTGAAATCGTTATAGTAAAAAACATGAAAGACAAAACTATAGATTATATACTTCGCGCTACATGGCAAGCCGTGTCAAGAATGTACAATGAAGAAGCCTCAAAATTTGAAGGTTCAATGGCTATTGGATTTGCGCTCTTAAGTATAGACAAAGAAGACGGAACACCATCAACCTACATTAGTAACCGTATGGGAATGGAACCAACTTCATTAACAAGAACGCTAAAAACATTAGAAGAAAAAGGATTGATTACACGAAAGAAAAATCCAGAAGACGGAAGAGGTGTACTGATATCGCTAACAGAATTAGGAAAAGAAATGAGAGGAAAGTCAAAAGAAACCGTACTAAAATTCAACGAAACCATAAAGAAAAACATCTCAGAAGAAAAACTAAACCACTTTATGGAAGTAGCAGAAACCATAAATGATTTAATAACAGAAAAGAAGATATTTTAATTTAAGAATATAGAACATAGAATAAAGACTATAGAGGTTGAACAAGACTGAGAAAAGTCTATTTTCTATTCTCTATATTCTATTCTCTTTAAAAAGAAAAACATGAAAAGAATAATCAAAAAAGTGGCAGTAGTAGGTTCTGGAATCATGGGCTCTGGAATAGCGTGTCATTTTGCAAACATCGGTGTGGAAGTATTGCTTTTGGATATCGTTCCGAATGCACTTACCGAAGTCGAAGAGAAAAAAGGACTGACTTTAGAAAGTAAAGTCGTTCGCAATCGTATGGTGAATGATCATTTGGCTAATGCTTTAAAATCAAACCCCTCTCCTATTTATAGTCAGAAATTTGCAACCAGAATCACAACTGGTAACACAACTGACGATATGCCTAAAATTGCGACTTGCGATTGGATTATCGAAGTGGTGGTGGAACGTTTAGACATCAAGAAATTGGTTTTTGAACAAATCGACAAATTCCGCAAACCAAGTACGTTGGTGACTTCCAACACTTCTGGAATTCCAATTAAGTTCATGAGCGAAGGACGTAGCGAAGACTTCCAAGCGCATTTCTGCGGAACACACTTCTTCAACCCTGCGCGTTATTTGAAATTATTCGAAATCATTCCGGGACCAAAAACATCTACCGATGTAGTAGAGTTCTTGACTAACTATGGTTCGCAATATTTAGGTAAAACATCAGTTGTAGCAAAAGATACTCCTGCGTTCATTGGAAACCGTATCGGTATCTTCGGAATTCAAAGTTTGTTTCATTTAGTCAAAGAAATGGGATTAACAATCGAAGAAGTTGATAAACTTACAGGACCAGTAATCGGTCGCCCAAAATCAGCTACTTTCAGAACAGTTGATGTTGTTGGATTAGATACTTTGGTTCATGTAGCCAACGGTTTGTATGAAGGTTGCCCAAATGACGAAGCACACGATTTATTCAAACTACCCGATTTCATCAACAAAATGATGGAAAACAAATGGCTAGGAAGCAAAACCGGACAAGGTTTTTATAAAAAAGAAGGTAAAGAAATTCTGTCTTTAGACTTAAATACCCTAGAATACAGAGCAGCTAAAAAAGCTTCATTCGCAACTTTAGAATTGACTAAAACCATAGATAAACCAATTGATAGATTCAAAGTTTTAGTAAAAGGAAAAGACAAAGCAGGTGAATTCTACAGAAAGAACTTCGCAGCCATGTTTGCTTATTGCTCGAATAGAGTTCCTGAAATAACAGATGAGTTTTACAAAATCGACGACGCGATGAAAGCAGGCTTCGGTTGGGAAAACGGACCGTTTGAAATATGGGATGCCATCGGTGTAGAAAAAGCCATTGAACTAATGAAAATGGAAGGCTACAAACCAGCAGCTTGGGTTACCGAAATGCTAGCTTCTGGAAATACATCGTTCTATAGCGTTAAAAATGGTGCAACACACTTCTATAACATCGGAACTAAATCACAAGAAAAAATTCCAGGACAAGACGCTTTTATTATATTAGACAACATCAGAGAAAGCCATAAAGTTTGGGGCAATTCTGATGCTACAGTTTTCGATTTAGGAGACGGTATCTTAAACTTAGAATTTCATTCGAAAATGAATACTATTGGTGGTGGTGTATTAACTGCTATCAACAAAGCCATCGATTTAGCAGAAAAAGAATACCGCGGATTGGTCATCGGAAATCAAGGAACAAATTTCTCTGTTGGAGCCAACATCGGAATGATTTTTATGATGGCAGTCGAGCAAGAATACGACGAATTGAACATGGCCATCAAAATGTTCCAAGACACTATGATGCGTGTACGTTATTCTGCAATTCCTGTAATCGTGGCGCCACACGGAATGACCTTGGGTGGTGGTTGCGAGATGAGTATGCACGCTGACAGAGTTGTAGCTGCTGCTGAAACCTATATTGGTTTAGTAGAATTTGGAGTTGGAGTAATTCCAGGTGGCGGTGGTTCTAAAGAAATGGCAGTTCGTGCTAGTGATTTATTCCGCAAAAATGATGTAGAGTTGAATGTATTACAAGAAAACTTCCTAACCATAGGAATGGCAAAAGTAGCCACATCAGCTTATGAAGCTTTCGATTTAGGAATCTTACAAAAAGGAAAAGACATTGTAGTAGTAAACAAAGACCGTCAAATTGCAGTAGCTAAACAAGTAGCGCTACAAATGGCAGACCAAGGCTACACACAACCTGTTAGAAGAACCGATATCAAAGTATTAGGAAAACAAGCATTAGCTATGTTCTTAGTAGGAACCAACCAAATGGTAGCCGGAAAATACATCTCAGAACACGATTTAAAAATTGCCAACAAACTTGCCTACGTAATGGCTGGAGGCGATTTATCAGAACCAACATTAGTAAGTGAGCAATATTTATTAGATATAGAACGTGAAGCATTTTTATCGCTTTGTACAGAAAGAAAAACGTTGGAGCGTATCCAATTTATGTTGACTAAAGGTAAACCATTACGTAATTAAAATACATTAAGCAACACAGATTTAAGAAATCTAAAAAATTATAAAAATTTCTCTAATTTCTTAAATCTGTGTTCCAAAAAACAAACAAAGATGAAAACAGCATATATAGTATCCGGATTTCGTACAGCAGTTGGAAAAGCACCAAAAGGCGTTTTTCGCTTTAAGCGTCCTGACGAATTAGCAGCAGAAACCATCGAACACATGATGTCACAGTTTCCTGATTTCGATAAAACAAGAATCGACGATGTCATGGTTGGAAACGCCATGCCAGAAGCAGAACAAGGTTTAAATGTTGGACGATTAATTTCCTTAATGGGATTAAAAGTAACTGATGTACCAGGCGTAACCGTTAATAGATATTGTGCCTCAGGATTAGAAACTATCGGAATGGCAACCGCTAAAATTCAAAGTGGTATGGCAGATTGCATCATTGCTGGTGGTGCCGAAAGTATGTCATTCATTCCAATGGGTGGTTATAAACCAACTCCTGATTACGCTGTAGCGAAAGAAGGTCACGAAGACTACTATTGGGGAATGGGTTTAACAGCAGAAGCAGTCGCTAAACAATTCAACGTTTCTCGTGAAGATCAAGACGAATTCGCATTCAATTCACATAATAAAGCATTGAAAGCACAAGCCGAAGGTAAATTTGACAAACAAATTGTTCCAATTACTGTAGAGCAAACATTTATCAATGAGAATGGAAAAAAAGAAACCAAATCTTACGTTGTAAATAAAGATGAAGGTCCAAGATTTGGAACTTCTTTACAAGGATTGGCAGGTTTAAAACCAGTATTTGCCGCAGACGGAAGTGTAACCGCTGGAAACTCGTCACAAATGAGTGATGGTGCCGCATTTGTATTAATCATGAGTGAAGAAATGGTCAAAGAATTAAGCATCACTCCTATCGCTAGATTAGTAAACTTTGCCTCAGCTGGTGTAGAACCAAGAATCATGGGAATTGGTCCCGTAAAAGCCATTCCGAAAGCATTGAAACAAGCAGGTTTAACATTGAATGATATTGATTTAATTGAATTAAACGAAGCTTTTGCATCGCAATCATTGGCGGTTGTTAGAGAATTAGGATTGAATCCTGATATTGTTAACGTAAATGGTGGAGCAATTGCACTTGGCCATCCACTTGGTTGTACAGGTGCTAAATTATCGGTACAATTATTTGACGAAATGCGATTAAGAAAAAGCAAATACGGAATTGTAAGTATGTGTGTGGGAACAGGACAAGGTTCTGCAGGTATTTACGAACTTTTATAAAAAAGAAAAGGAACACAGATTTAAGAAATCTAAAAAATTATTAAAATTTCTCTACTTTCTTAAATCTGTGTTCCAAAAAAACATAACTATTAAACTAAAAAATATATAAAAATGAAGGACATAACCAGAGGAGGACAATTCCTAGTTAAAGAAACCAAATGTGAAGACGTTTTCACACCAGAAGATTTCTCGGAAGAGCAAATCATGATGCGTGATTCTGTTAAAGAATTCGTTGATAAAGAGATATGGCCAAACAAAAATCGTTTTGAAAGCAAAGATTATGCTTTCACAGAAGCGGTAATGAAAAAAGCAGGAGAAATGGGCTTTTTGAGTGTGGCAGTTCCTGAAAATTATGGTGGAATGGGAATGGGATTTGTAGATACGTGTTTGGTATGTGACTATATATCTGGCGCTACAGGTTCGTTTTCAACAGCATTTGGAGCTCATACCGGAATTGGAACCATGCCAATTACACTATACGGAACAGAAGCACAAAAACAAAAATACGTTCCGAAATTGGCTTCTGGAGAATGGTTTGGTGCTTATTGCTTGACCGAGCCTGGAGCAGGTTCTGATGCTAATTCAGGAAAAACCAAAGCTGTACTTTCTGAAGATGGAACACACTACAAAATCACTGGAGGTAAAATGTGGATCTCTAATGCTGGTTTTTGTTCCTTACTTATAGTTTTTGCTCGTATTGAAGATGATAAAAACATCACTGGTTTTATTGTAGAAAATGATCCAAGCAATGGAATTACAATGGGTGAAGAAGAACACAAATTAGGAATTCGTGCCTCTTCTACGCGTCAAGTTTTCTTTAATGAAACGAAAGTTCCGGTTGAAAATATGTTAGCCGGTCGTGGTGAAGGATTTAAGATCGCAATGAATGCTTTGAATGTAGGACGTATCAAATTAGCAGCCGCTTGTTTGGATGCACAAAGACGTGTGACAACAAATGCTGTACATTATGCTAATGAAAGAATTCAGTTCAACACACCAATTTCAAGTTTCGGCGCTATCAGATATAAATTAGCTGAAATGGCTACCTCGGCTTATGCTGGAGAAAGTGCTACCTATCGTGCAGCAAAATCAATTGAAGATAGAATCAATGCACGTGTTGCTGAAGGAACGTCCCATCAGGAAGCAGAATTAAAAGGTGTTGAAGAATTTGCTATCGAGTGTTCCATCCTTAAAGTTGCCGTTTCAGAAGACATTCAAAATGCTGCAGACGAAGGTATCCAAATCTACGGAGGTATGGGATTCTCAGAAGATACCCCAATGGAAAGCGCTTGGAGAGATGCACGTATTGCACGTATTTATGAAGGAACTAACGAAATTAACAGAATGTTATCGGTTGGAATGTTAATCAAAAAAGCCATGAAAGGTCACGTTGATTTATTGGGTCCAGCTTCAAAAGTTCAAGAAGAATTAATGGGAATTCCCTCATTTGATACACCCGATTACTCTGAATTATTCTCTGAAGAAAAAGAATTGATTGGTAAATTGAAAAAAGCGTTCCTAATGGTTGCTGGTGGTGCAGTTCAAAAGTATGGTCCAGATTTAGAAGGACATCAACAATTGCTAACTGCTGCTGCAGATATATTAATCGAAATCTACATGGCTGAGAGTACTATTCTAAGAACTGAAAAATTAGCCAAAAAACAAGGAGAAGCTAAAGTACAAGAGCAAATTGCAATGGCAAAATTATACTTATACAAAGCCGTTGACGTTGTAACTCAAAAAGGAAAAGAAAGCATTATTTCTTTTGCTGAAGGCGATGAACAACGCATGATGTTAATGGGATTGCGCCGTTTTACAAAATACACCAACATGCCTAATATTGTAGGATTGAGAGAAACCATCACTGCAAAATTAGTAGCCGAAAATAGTTATTGTTTTTAATTTTTAGTTATGAAAAAAATCATAGTACTCGCAGGAATTGCTTTTGGAATTATTGTGGCTTGTAAATCAGGTAGTGG
>CAIRMK010000394.1 GCA_903879645.1 uncultured Bacteroidota bacterium | reverse complement strand
TCCAGCATGTCTATTTACAGATATAAATGGATTTAATAATTTATCCAAACAAGACATGCCTAAAAAAGAAATTGAGTTAATCACTATTCGTGTTGAAAATATTCAAGATTTTAAAAGTAATATTGATTTTAAAAATATTAGTGCTTTTCCAAAACTAAAATATATTTACATATTAACCACATTTGATTACAACATTAATAGCATTCCGAAAAGTATCATTAATAATAATGATTCTCACGTTGTGGTATTCAAAAGCGAAAAAGGAGCTTAATTTAATAAATTGTCATTAATTACGATATGAAAAATAAATACTCAAATCACAAACTAAACAAAAGAATTACTTCTTTTTTACAAGTATTTTTATTTTTTGGAATACTATTTTCTGCTAATGCGCAGGTGATGGTTCCATTTACGCAAAGGACATCACAATATTCACCTACAAAAAAGATTTATAACGTTAAAGGTGATTTTACCATGATTGGTAATACCAACTTAACTTTACAAAATTACGGGACAACAACCAACAACAATAGTAACAATATGGTATATGTTGATGTTGATGCAAGTAATTTAAACGGGTTAGATGGAATACCTACTTTCAATTCTTCTGCGTCAACATTATCTTTTTCAACTGAAAATGGAGCTGTTCCATCTTGTTCAAATATTGTCTATGCTGGATTATATTGGACTGGTAGAGCCGATCAATCAGGGACTGCAAGCAACACTTTTAGTGTAACAAAGTCAGTAAGTGGAACACAAAGTATTAATAATAATTATAATATTACTAATACTGGAGCAATAACCAATACTAGTTATACTTTAAATATTACTAGAGGAGGTTCAAGTAACAATTATTACCCTATATACACTTTTAGTAACGGTAGTAATACTTATGCTTTTAGTTATACTAACGCAACTGGTTCTGCAATGATTACATTATCTGTCAATGGTGGTACCGTTACTAACATTCCTGCTACTGTTGCAACTTCTGGAACCACTGCAACTGCAACGATTACAACTCCATACATAATTACTGACGGAACAGTTTCTTTAACTATCAATAATCTTGTCAGAAGCACTGCTACAAATTTATCATCTACAAATACTCAATCTACTTCAAACAGCAATTTAAATGTATCAGGAACAATAGTTGCAAGTACTTCCTATACTAAAAACTTTGACAAAAGAAAAATACTTTTTAAAGGTCCTAATTCTAGTAATTATAGCCAATTTATAGCTGCAACTACAGATATTTACTATCCAACTACAACTGGAGATTATATCTACTCATCCTATGCAGAAGTAACTGATTATGTTCGTCAAAATGGATTGGGTGAATATATTGCAGCTGATCTTGCTCTTCGAGATGGTAATGGAGGTGGAACTGGATATTCCGGTGGTTGGGGCTTAATTGTAGTATACGAAAATTCAAAAATGAAGTATCGTGATGTTACACTTTTCGATGGACATGCTTATATTGTTTCTACAAACACTTCACCTTTCGATATTCCTGTTTCAGGTTTTAATACTGTTCAAACTGGGAATGTTGGGGTGAAATTAGGAATGATGGCTTCTGAAGGAGACGTAGGTTTAACAGGTGATTATTTCAGTATTCAAAATTTAGCTACCACAAATTTTACTAATTTAAGCCATAGTAGTAATACAGCAACAAATTTCTTTAATTCCTCTATTAACACTGGAGGGAATGCAAGAAATCCTAATCTTCAAAACAATACTGGTATTGATATTAGTATGTTTAATATTCCTAATACAAATAATGCAATAATTGGTAATTCACAGACTTCTACTGATTTTAGATATGGAACAGCAGGAGATACCTATGCTATTTTCTCTATTGCTATGTCTGTTGATGCTTACGTTCCTGAAACTGAAGGCGTACTTTCCCCTACAGCCATCAATAACGTTCCAGTAACTACACCTCCATATACTACATTGCCTGGTCAAAATGTTGATTTTAACTTAAATATCAAAAATTTAGGTACTGAAGCTGTAAACAATTATAAAATTGTAATTCCAATACCATATAACTCAACATATGTTGCTGGAAGTGCGTCTGGCACAGTTTTATTTACTCCTCTTCCAACACCTAATAATGTCTACTTTGACCCAACATTAGGGTCAACTGGTTCTATTGTTTGGAATTTTGGGACCTTACCTTTACCTGCAAATCCAAATACTATTCTTGCCAAACTTACTTTTAAATTAACGACTACTACTGATTGTACAATTTTGAGTAACTCAAGTTGTGGAAATGCACTTAGTGTAGTTGGAGCTATTTCTGGAACAGGAGCAATTACTGGTATACGGCTTTCTGATAAACCTTTTATTTCAGGATATAGTGTTAGTGGTAATTGTTTAGGAGAACCAATTCCTCAGCCTATAACAGTTCAAATTGATGGCACAAATTATGTCAATACAAATTGTCAGAATACTCCAACTGTTAGAAATTTTTATTCTTGTAATTCGACAACAACAGTAGATGTTAGTCAAATTGCTTCAAATTTCCCAATAGGTTCTTCATTCTATAATCAATATCCTATCACTTCAAATACAATTCAATATACTTCAACAAATCCATTCCCGTTAATTTCTGGCACGACAACCACCTATTATGCTGTACCACCAGGAAATACTGGATGTAACATTCCATTTACAATTTCAAAATGTAATGCTATTCAAGCCGTTCATGATGATGGAACTCCAGTTATTGGTGCTTCAGGTGGACAAACGCTTGCTAATGTATTAGTAAATGATACCCTAAACGGTGCTACTGCTACTCTTGCAACAGTAAACTTAACTCAAGTTTCAACTACTAATGCAAGTGTAACTTTAGATCCTGCTTCAGGTGCGGTGAATGTTGCCCCTGGAACGCCTTCAGGAACTTATACTTTATCATATACTATTTGTGAAAAATTAAATCCTGCTAACTGTTCTTCTACAACCGTATTTGTTCCTGTTAACAATGCAGCTATTGTAGCGGTTCACGATGATGGAACTTCTATTGTTGGTGCTACTGGAGGTACTTCAGTACCTAATGTGTTAGTAAATGACACCCTTAACGGTGCTACAGCTACTCTTGCAAATGTGAACTTAACTCAAGGTACTTCTACTAATTCTAATGTAACTTTAAACACTACTACTGGTGCGGTTATTGTTGCTGCTGGAACGCCTTCAGGAACTTATACTTTATCATATACTATTTGTGAAAAATTAAATCCTGCTAACTGTTCTTCTAC
>CAIRMK010000393.1 GCA_903879645.1 uncultured Bacteroidota bacterium | reverse complement strand
TATCAGCAATATTGAATTTTTCTTGAGGAAATATAGGTGTTAAATGTTCAAAAGAAACTCTATCACGAACGACTTGAGGATCGTGTCCATTAATTTTAAGTACTCTTACTAAAGGGAAAAATTTCTCTCCTTCTTTAGGTGGACGTACCACTCCTTTTACGGTATCCCCCGTTTTCAATCCAAACAAACGAATTTGAGAGGTAGATAAATAAATATCATCTGGAGAAGCTAAATAGTTATAATCAGAAGAACGCAAAAACCCATACCCATCAGGCATCATTTCAAGTACACCTTCGCTTTCTATAATTCCGTCAAATTCATAATCGGCATCACGGAAATTAGGACTCTTTTTCGCTTTGAAATTAGGATTTTGATTCGGATTTTGGTTTGGATTACCGTTACCATTTCCATTTTGATTCGGATTCTGGTTTTGATTGGGATTCTTATGTTTTTGGTTGGGATTCTGATGTTTTACAGGAGTATTTTCTGTGTTTTCAGATGTATTTTCAACCGCTGAATTATCTTCTTTAGTTATTTCTTCTTTAGCTATTTCTTCTTTTGGTTGGTCTTCAGAAGTTACTTTAGTTGGTTTAATAAATTTTGGTTTCTTTTGAAACTTTTCAGCCTTTGGAGCCATTTCTTTTTGAGGAGCGACTTGGACTTCAACAGTTTCAACTTCCTGTTCAAGAGGTATAATTTTAGCAACTGGCTCTTCTGAAAATAAGTCTTTAGATTTCTTTTCTATTTTAAGTTTTCCTTCTGGAGCAATTCTGGCCCTCTTGGGCTTTTCTTCTTTTGCTGCGGTTTCAACTTGAGAACTCTCGCTCATTGTGGCCGCTTGATGTGACAAGATTTGCTCAATTAAAGCTTCTTTTTTTACACCGTAAAATTTTATGGTTTTCGCCAATTTGGCAATTTCTTGAAGCTCAGACAGCTTCATTCCTTTTAATGCAGAACTATCAAACATAAATGTTTATATATATTTTTTGGGTAATTGAGTGACAATACAAAATGAGGTGGTTTATTTCCTGTGAGACATCCGTGTTTTTGAAGTACTTACGGATTTGCTATGCAATAATACGAATAAATTTCATTCAAGCAATAGTTTTTTATAAAAAGAAAATATATTTTTGCTCCATAAATAAGTAATAATGTTACAACGAATTCAAACCATCTATTTAGCGATTGCGTTTATACTTGCAGGAATTCTACCTTTTGTTTTTCCTTTGTGGAAATTGTCAGATGGTAAAGAATTCTATTTTATGAGTAAAATGGTATATCAAATACTATATGGATTGAGTACAACCCTTGCTTTATTAAGTATAATATCATTTAAAAAAAGACAACAACAATTTGTGTACAACAGATTGAATATGATTTTAAATTTAATTTTATTAGGATTATTTGTTTATCGCTCACTAAATTTATCTGGAGAAACCCCTGTGGTTTCTGAGAAAGGTATTGGGATGTTTCTTCCTATCATTTCTATCGTAATGTTAGTTTTGGCCAACAAAGCTATCAAGAAGGATGAAGATCTCGTAAAATCTGTTGACCGATTGAGGTAAACCTATAAACTTAGTTTATTAGTGCGAAGAAAATCCTGAACGAAAGTTTGGGATTTTTTTGTTTATTTTTACACTGAGATTCACAGAGGTAACACCGAGATTTAAAGATTTTTTTATATATGAATATAAACTCCTTACTTTTTTTGTACTCGAGATTACAATTTTCTGAACCTTATAACGGTAAACTGAAACTGTAAACTACTTATTCCCTATCTCCACAATCTCCAATCTCTGAATTTTATCACCATCGATTTCAAAACGCAACATTGTTCTTACTTGATGAAAACCATAAATACCAGCTGCTCCAGGATTCATGTGAAGTAAATTCAACGTCTTGTCAAATTGTACTTTTAAGATATGGGAATGACCACAGATGAATAATTTTGGTGAATTCAATTTCAACTCGTCTCGGATTGCTTGATTGTATTTTCCAGGATATCCGCCAATGTGTGTAATCCAAACATCAACACCTTCACACATAAATCGATTGTGTAATGGAAATTCCATCCGGGCTTTATCATCATCTATATTTCCATAAACGGCTCTAAGCGGTTTTAACTTTTTTAGGGTATCGGTAACCATCAAATCGCCTATGTCTCCAGCATGCCAAACCTCATCAGCTTGATTGACATATTTTAAAATCGTTGCATCAATATGACTGTGAGTATCGGAAAGTAAAAGGATTTTCTTCATATAATTTAGTGCCATCCCGATAGCTATCTGGACTTAGTCACAAAGGTAATTATTTAGGAAAACTTTAAATCCTTAATCGATTAAAAACTTTGTAAATTTGCCGACACATTAATAGTAATGTCAACTGATTACTAAACACTGTAAACTGAACTTGAGATACTTTCTAGAATTTGCATACAAAGGAACCCACTACCACGGTTGGCAATATCAGCCAAACGCAACTTCTGTTCAGGAAACTTTGAATAAAGCCCTTTCTACTCTTTTTAAAAAAGAGATAGATTTAGTAGGAGCTGGACGAACAGATACTGGGGTTCATGCCAAACAAATGTTTGCCCATTTCGATGTTGAGGAATCTATTGATGTGCCTTTTTATATTCACAAGTTGAATTCTTTTTTACCCAAAGACATTGCGATTTTGAACATTCATGACGTTCATGACGATGCTCATGCCCGCTTTGATGCCACCAAACGAACATACCAATACCATATTCACACCAAAAAAGATGCTTTTGAAAGTGATGATTCGTGGTACTACCAAAATAAATTGAATATTGATAAGATGAATGCTGCCTGCAAAATCCTTTTCAATCATATTGATTTTGAGTGTTTTTCAAAAGTGAATACCGACGTCAATACCTTCAATTGCAAAATATATGAAGCATATTGGACTCGAGGTAAAGCCGAACAGATCACATCCAAGCAAGATAATGAGAGATTGGTTTTCACCATTTCAGCCGATCGATTCTTAAGAAACATGGT
>CAIRMK010000392.1 GCA_903879645.1 uncultured Bacteroidota bacterium | reverse complement strand
CGGAAAAAGTATTAGAGCAACAGAACAATCCACTTGGTATCCTGTTTTGTATGATAAAGAAAATGATGTTGTTTTGGATAAGGTTACTTATGATATTACTATCAATTGCGAAGATTGTAAAGCCATTTATTTAAATGGCTCCGCACCAGTTTATGGTAATTCTGCAAATTTTAAATCAGATAAAGCAGTTTCATTAATGTTATTTGCAGGATTATTTAATTTTAACAAAAACAAAAATACTTATTTCATTAATACAGGACTTGAAAAAGAACAAGAGGATGTTTTAAGTGATTGGACTGAAAAGATTATCAAGTTTTATGAAAAAAAATTAAAAATACCTTATGTTGAGAATATTTCTTTTCTGTATTCAACTCCAATATCAAAAGGAAATGCGTGGATGTTTGTAACCTATCCAACAATAGCTACCATTTATCCTGAAAAATTGGGCATGAAATACTATTTTGAACCCAATACAAATAAGTTAAAAAATTATTCAGAAATAGAGATTTATGCACATGAATTTGGACATTATTATTTTGGAACTGTAATTGACCCGAATTCAGATTTACATTGGTTTTTCCTAGAAGGATTAACAGAATATTTAGCACTTCAAACTACAAAAGAAGTCATCGGAGAAGAAAATTATAAAAAGAAAATAGAAAGTTATTTAAAAAGAACAAAAGATTTTATTCCAAAACCTTTGTCAATAGTAAAAGATAATGAAGTTGATAATAACTATAAATATGATTATGCTCCATTATTAATAACTGCTTTAGAAAAAGAAGTTGGAAAAGAAAAAGTATGGAATTGGTTAAGAACAATTTTAAATTCAGACAAGCAAGTCAAATCGGACTATATTTTTTTTAAAGCCACATTATTGAAAAGTGGAATTTCTGAAAAAGAATTCAAAGATTTTGAAGTAAAATATATTCTATCAGACAATGCAAAAGTGAACGTATATAATTCAGTAAAATAATTATAAATCTTTAAAAAAATCTACAATGTAATCGCTCTAACATTTCATTTACGAAAACATTTCCAGACTTTACGTTAATTAGTATTTCTCAAATATCCAAAACCTATCCAGCTTTGTTAAAGTTCAAAACTTTTTATATTTCAAAGCACCAAAGCAAAAGAATGAAGAAATAAACCTTTAGAAATGCAATTACAGCCTTTAGAAATTCAATTCATATCTTTAGAATAGTTAGTTTGGACTTTAGTAATTCAATTCATGCCTTTAGAAACTTTAGTCATGCCTTTAGAAATTTAAGTCGAACCTTTAGAAAATGTTTTCTTGTCTTTAAAAATTCAATTCAATCCTTTAGAATATTTAATCGTGCCTTTAGTAATACTGCTCATACCTTTAGAAACTCTAGTCATGCCTATAGAAATTGAATATCCTTTAGAAAACCCAAAGTCTTTAGAAAATGAAAAGCCTTTAGATGAGCAAAACAGAACCCCACGATTCTAAATCTTGAATCGGGGGGGGCCCTTTCTATTCTCTATTTTCTATTCTCCTTACTTTTCTATCTTAACTGACTGTCTTCCGGTGTTGGTGTGGAGGTTTAAGAAATAAACGCCTGAGGCATAGGGGAAATCGAAGGTGTATTTTTTGGTGCAGGCTTGATCGATTTCGTCTAACTTGAGTTGTTTGATGAATTGTCCGGTGCTTGAATATAATCCGAGTAGTAGATGGTCGTTGCCGCGGAAATCGATTTCTAAATTGAGTTTGTCTTTGATGGGATTGGGTGCTACTCTAACGGTTAAGGGCACTCTAGCTTGTTCTTGGAAATTGGTAGTGGTTAGATTGTTGGTCATTTTATATACGGTGGTACCACAGGCATAGGCGGCGGTGCTGTTGTCTACAAAGAATATTCTGTTTAAATTGCTGCCTACGGTGGTGTTGGTCCAGGTGTCTCCGGCATCGGTGGTTTCATAAAAGCCGGTATCGTGACCGCCCATCCACCCGTGGTTTTCGTCTACAAATCCGACTGCTTGAATTTCTGCTTCGGGCGCATTTTTAGACACCCAAGTGACTCCTGCATCGGCTGATTTTAATAACTTGCCGCTATTAGGTGCTACTGATTCTACTGAGCCGAACATTACGTTGGGGTTGCTGGCTAGGATTTGGAGTTTCCAAACATAATCGCCTGCTGTGGTGCCTTGATAGATGTTTGTCCAGGTGGCGCCTCCGTCGGTTGTTTTTAATATTATCGCACCTGTGGCATTGTTTCCAGAAGCGAATCCTGTGTTTTCATCGGTAAAGAGTACTTCGACCAAAGCGGAAGCATAGGCGCTCATGTTGATGTTTTGCCAAGTAAGACCGCTATCGGACGAT
The DNA here is from genome assembly GCA_903879645.1 of uncultured Bacteroidota bacterium. GTDB lineage: Bacteria > Bacteroidota > Bacteroidia > Flavobacteriales > Flavobacteriaceae > Flavobacterium. The sequence continues at coordinate 5,978 of CAIRMK010000392.1, read as the reverse complement.
TTGATGATATAGGCTGGCGAGAAATAGGCTCCACAGCCATAAATGGTTGATGTACCGACGCAATCTAATCCGCAAATGGCGGGAGGATTGGGTGTGATGTTGGTTACTAATGTCCAAGTGGCACCGCCATCGATGGTTTTGTAGAATTTTCCGTTTAGGGTGCCTAAAAAACCAATGTTTTCATCTAGAAATTCGATGTTTCGGAAATAGTGATTGCTTCCTAAAATGGTGTTATTCAATTGTTGTGTCCAAGTGGAGCCGCCATCGGTAGTTTTATATACTGAGGCATAGTATCCGTTTGCCGCCCAACCGAGGTTTTCGTTTAAGAAGAAGACGTCGTCAAAACGTTGTCCGTTAAGGTTTACGGCAATATTTGGTAAGGGTGCCCAAGTGAATTGTGCGGATGCCAATGAGGATATGAGTAGTAGAATATAGAATTTTTTCATTGCTTTAATTTTTTATAAAATTATTAAAAAGAAGATTATAGCCGCAAAAAATCAGGTGATTTTTGCTAAAAAAACTTCGGTGAATTTATCATAGTGTTGTGTGCTTTCGAAAAACAATTTTTGGTTGTCATATTCGGCTTCTATTAGGAAATGGCTTCCTCTGAAATAGGAATGTATGACGGTTGCTTTTACTCCGGATTCTTCTACTACTTTTAATTGATGGGGATAAATGAAATGAATTTCACCGTCTATCAGAATTTCATTTACATCGCCAAAAAGGGAGGCTATGTATTTATTTTCGGGGTTTTCGTAAACGAATTTTGGGGTTCCTTTTTCAATTATTTTTCCGTTTTGCATTACTAGGACTTCGTCTGCAAAGGACAAAACATCGGTGCTGTCGTGGGTGGCGACTATGGAGGTGATTTGCTTTTCTTTTAGGTAAGCAAACAACTTTCTTCGCAGGCTATTTTTTCTAAAATTATCGATGTGGCTGAAGGGTTCGTCAAGCAAAAGTACTTCGGGTTCTAGGGCTAGTACTCTAGCTATAGCGACGCGTTGCATCTGCCCACCGCTTAAATTTTTGGCTTTGGTGTTGGCATATTCTGTCATTTCGACAATGTCGAGCAGTTCATGAATGCGTTGCTTTTTCTTATCTGGGTAGATATTTGACAGGTATTTTCCTACGTTTTCAGCTACCGTGATAAAAGGCATCAAATCAAAGTCTTGTGCGAGGTATTTCATGAAATCCATTCCGGGAACTAGGTTGAATTTGGGTCCTAAGACTTCGATGTCATTCCAGAAAATATGCCCTTGATTTAAATCGTATAAACCGTAGATAAGTTTGAGTAAAGTGCTTTTACCACAACCACTTTCGCCAATGATGGCTAAATTTTTTCCTTTATCAAGAGAAAAGGAATTTTTGTGAATGGTTATTTGGTCGGTATAGGAAAATAAAATATCATCAACTGTAAGCATTTTACAAAATTAAGAACAAATTAGACTTGAAATTGAAAGTTTTGTAAAATAATTTCTACTTTTAAGTAAATAATTAGTAAATAATTAGTTAATAATTACTCTATTTAATATAAAAATATGTAATTTGTCTTCCCCTAATTAAGAATCTGCTGTTTACTATTTATTAATTATTTGGATTTGTATGAAAATTAAAAAGATAGTTGGACTCTTTTTTATAATAAGTTGGTTTTCGATAAAAGCCCAAGTTGGTATTGGAAATACTTCTCCTAATGCTCAATTGGATATTTCATCGAGTAATCAAGCTACGCCTGCCAATACTGATGGGATACTGATTCCTAAAATAAATGCATTTCCGGCTACTAATCCGACAGCTTCTCAACAAGGGATGTTGGTGTATTTGACGACTACAGTTACTTTTGCGGCAGTTTCGAGATCCCCAGGTTTTTATTATTGGGATAATGGTACTACTAATTGGATTGGTTTTCAAAACACGTCGAGTACTGATTGGAATATACTAGGAAATACAGGAACTATTGCAGGCACTAATTTTTTTGGTACCATTGACAATAAAGACATTACTTTTAAACGATTTAATATTAGAGCAGGTTATATTGGAGATCCTTTTTATGATGCCAGTTATAATTTCAATAATGGGAACACGTCTTTTGGTGCTAACTCAATGAAAAATCCAACTGTAAATATTGGAACACAAACTGGAGTTAGAAATACCGCTTTTGGTACTAATGTAATGCCTGCCATATCGACTGGAAAATTAAATACTGGTATAGGAGAATTTGCACTGTTTTCTCTCTCCTCTGGAATTGGTAATACTAGCCTAGGTTCAGCAAGTTTATTTTCAAATTCAACTGCTAATTCAAATGTAGCTGTTGGGCGAAATACACTTACATCCTCAAACTCTGATAATAACACAGGCATTGGGTTTGCCTCACTAAAAAATACTACTTCAGGAGCCAGTAATACTACGCTTGGTTATAATACTGGATATTTAAATTCAACTGGAAGTTATAATGTGTTTATAGGGAGTCAGGATGGTTATAACGAAGGAGGGAGTAATAAATTATATATAGAGAAATCTACTGCTGCGAATGGAACTGATTCTAGTGTGGACAATGCTTTAATATATGGTGATTTTGGTTCTAGCCCGAGGATTGTTAGAGCTAATGGTCAATTACAAGTTGGAAATCCGACGGTATCAGGCTATGTTTTTCCAACAATTCGAGGCAATTCGGGACAAATGTTGCAAACGGATGGTGCTGGTGGTACTAGTTGGGCAGATTCAGCCAGTAATTTTTCCATTGTAAGAACTAATTTATCTGCTAATCAAGGACTAGGCACAGGTGGATGGCAAAAATTAAATTTTAATACTGTTGTTTTTGATACTAAAAGTGAATTTAATACAAGTACTAATAGATTTGTAGCTACTAATGCTGGGTATTATGAGATTAATGCTGGTTTTCATACCGATAGTCAAAACAATAATCAATACTATTCGATTGCTATTTATAAAAATGGTAGTGAATATCAAGAAACAACAGGGAATCATACAAACTTAGGTCCTGTATATCGGACTATCAATGCCATTATCTATTTGGCGGCTACTGATTATGTTGAGATTTATGCTCAAAATTATCAATCGGGAGTAAATATTGATAGTTATTCTGGTAAGACGTTTTTTGAAGTAAGACAAATAAAATAGAAAAGAGCGAAACTCAAAATTGAGAATCGCTCTTTTCAACTAATCAACAAACTATCTTTAACTCACTCTATATTTTTCAAACGTTTTTGTATTTACTCTTGCTTTTACATCATGAAGTAGATTATACAATCCGAAAAATGTTCGGTTGATGTATAAAAAATGTTTTGAGCCTCTATTCCCATTCATTTTTCGCAATTGTGTGTCTTTTGCAAATTCTTCACCCATAGTAGCGATTTGACCAAAGAAATCATCATCAGAAAAATCAAAGAAATCACCATGAAAGGGTTTGGTAAATAAGCTTAACAAATCATGAAACAACTTGGTGAAATAAACTATTTCTTCTTTAGAATCATCCAATCGCAAGATTTCCAATTCGTATAATTTTTCATTGAATAGCTTTGGATTATCAATGACTTCAGGTTTTGCTAATTCAAAATAAGGCACATAAAATTCTAAAGGCACTTGTTTTATACAGCCAAAATCAATTGCGACCAAGGTATCATTTTTATCAATTAAAAAATTTCCCGGATGCGGATCGGCATGTACTTGTTTTAAATGATGCATTTGGTACATATAAAAATCCCAAAGTGCTTGTCCTATTGTATCTCCTTTTTCTCTGTCTTGATTATGAGAAGCAAATTCTGATAAATGTTCGCCATCTATCCATTCCATGGTCAATATTTTCTCTGATGATAATTCGGGATAGTATTTTGGGAAACGTAAATTATCGATATGTTGGCACCATTCCGACACTTCGATACTTTGTTTTAACTCTAAGTTATAATCTGTTTCTTCTAATAATTTATCTTCTACTTCTTTAAAATATTTATCAGAATCTTTGCCTTTTATGTTAAACATTCGAATAGCAAAAGGCTTGACCAAAGCCAAATCCGAACTTATACTATCGGCTACACCGGGATATTGGATTTTCACAGCAAGATTTTTCCCATCTTTGGTTGCTTTGTGTACCTGACCGATACTCGCGGCATTCATAGCTTCTGGTGTAAACGTGTCGTATAAGTTCTCTGGATATTGACCTAAATATTTTTTAAATGTTTTTCTAACCAATGGTGCTGATAATGGCGGAACAGAAAACTGTGATAAAGAAAATTTATCTACATATTGCTGTGGCATAATACTTTTGTCCATACTCAACATTTGAGCTACTTTTAAAGCACTTCCTTTCAGATTTTTTAAACCGTCATAAATATCTTCTGCATTATTTTCGTTCAATTTATCGCGATTCAATGATGGGTTTACCATCTTTTCGCCATAATACGCCACATAGTTCCCTCCTACTTTAATCCCTGTTTTGACCAATTGACTAGCGCGTTCTATTTTTCCTGTTGGAATTTTATCTAATGTTTTCATAGTGATGCTGAATTAATCTCAGTATTAATTCATTTTTTCTTTCCAAAGGAATTTTCCCAAATCGAACAAACTTTCTAATGGTTTGGTATCTAACAAATCAACTATTGTGTTGACTGACTTCTCTATTAGTATATCTGTTTTCTCAAATGACTTTGAAGTATCGTCCATCCAAAATTTCAATAAAAATAAGAACTGAATCCATGCTCCTTCCGAAAAAATTGGTTTGGTAACTTTAGCCAATTTCTCTTTCATTTCAGAATTTTCGGTTTCCATAATAGTTACGATAAAATCTTTAAAATGGTTTCGGAATTGCTTTAACCCTTTTAGATTTTTTAATCCTTCTTTATTTTCTTTTAATGAAAACAAGACATAACTTCTGTTTAACGTTAAGATTTCAAATAATGTAAAATATAACGTCAGCAATTTATTCTTGTCTGAATAAGATTGAAATGCCTCCTCACCATGAATTGTTGATAGCGCATTCTCAAAAAACTTAACCCAAATTTCTTGTTTCAAAGCATCTATCGAACCGAAAAAAGTGTAAAACTCTGTTTCGTCAATTTTATGTTCTTTACAAAACGAAAATACATTTTTAGGTTCTTCATTTTTTTCAAGAACATCATCCATGTATTTAGAAATAATTGCATTGTCGTCAATCAATTTCTTTTTACTCGTAGTTTTCTTTGTTGTTTCCATTTAAATTAAATTTGATTGTAAAATTACTTATTGTTTAAGTATTGAAGAAATTATTTAAACAAAAAAAATGTTAAATGTTGTTCAAAAAAAATGAAATCAATTGTTTGTAACTTAAAAGAGTCTTTTCAATTATAATAGTCATCATAAACGAAAACGATTGCGTTATAATAAACTTTACATTAACTCAACAGAATTGCTAAATATTAAATCATAATTAAATATAATACATGTATAGTGAAGAATAACGTTTAGTTTACTATTGAAATAATTTAAAATAGAATTGTATGGTTATTATATACAAGATACTCCTTTTTAAAATTCATTTCTAATTTATCTTTAGTTCCGTTAGAACTTTCAAAAATGAATATGAAAAAGATTATATCTATAGCGACTTTTTTTATCCTATTACTATCGTCAAATGAAATAAAATCTCAAGTTGGAATTGGAACTACGTCTCCAGATGGGGCATTAGATATTACCTCAACAAACGACGGATTACTAATTCCGAGAGTTGACTTAACTGCTTTAGGAAGTGCAACACCGTTAACATCACCAATCGTTTCAGAGTTGGTGTACAATACAGGAGCAGTGCTAAATCCGGCTGGATTTTTCTACTGGGATGGAACAAAATGGGTTCAACTCATGACAGCGGTTGCAACAAGTTGGAATACTACAGGAAATTCCGGATTATCTGGCACGACAAACTTTATAGGAACAACAGATAATGTTGATATAGCATTTAGACGAAGCAACTCAGCCGCTGGAAAAATTGG
>CAIRMK010000391.1 GCA_903879645.1 uncultured Bacteroidota bacterium | reverse complement strand
GGTGATGACGACTATTTATGGATGAAAAATTATCTCCAAATGGATGGGATGGTATATAAATTAGTACCTATAAAAACTCCAGTTATAGAAGATAATTATCCAGACATGGGACGAATGGATACTGAAAAAACTTATAACCTAGCTATGAAATGGGAATGGGGTAATGGCGAAAGCCGGAAGATATATCAAGATCCAGAAACTAGAAGAAATAGCATTTCATATAGAACCAATTTATCAAGATTAATGTCTCAACTTATCGCTGAGGGGAAAAATGATAAGGCTAGAAAAGTAATTGAATTGGCGTTGTCTAAAACTCCAATAGACTTGTACGGATATTATTTAACACTTGAGCCATTTGCTAAGGGATATTATGAAATTGGTGAAAAATCGAAAGCACAAGATTTAATTGAAAAATTAATGTCCAAATATAAAGATGAGTTGAAATATTTCAGCACATTCAAATCTTCTGATCAAACTTTTATGGCAACAGATATTGTTACAGCAATAGAACGCTATAGAAGTTTATTGAAAGTGATGAAAGAACAAGGTGATGTAGCGTTTTACAACAAAAGTAAAATCGAATTCAATTCATACAACAACCGCTTTCCAAGATTTGGAAGAGATAAAGAATAATTGATTTCAAATAAAAAATAATTAGTGCCAATGATTTATTCGTTGGCACTTTTTTTATTTATTTTTGATGGATGAAATTAAGTTGGGTAAAAACACATTGGCTAATTAAGAAATTATTTTCAAACTACATTTGGGACATTCCTAATAATGAAAACAAAGTCTACTTAACTTTTGATGACGGACCAACTCCAGAAATAACTAATTGGACGTTAGAACTACTGAAATCTTATAATGCCAAAGCAACGTTCTTCTGCATTGGTGATAATATAAAAAAATATCCTGAAATTTTTCAAAAAGTTATTTACGATGGTCATTCCATTGGAAACCATACATTCAATCACTTAAACGGCTGGAAAACCAAAAAGCAAATTTATATTGAAAATACAAATTTATTCGAAATTGAACGTTGCAAGACGTTTGCAAACTTCGAGACTGAAAACCCTAAATTATTTCGCCCCCCATATGGAAAAATAAAACCTTCTCAATCCAAAATTTTAAGAAAATCTGGTTATAAAATCGTAATGTGGGACGTTTTAAGTGAAGATTTTGACAATAAAATCTCACCTGAACAAGGGTTAGAAAATGTACTAAAAAATGTAAGATCTGGCAGTATTATCGTTTTTCACGATAGTAAAAAAGCCTTTAGCAACTTGGAATACATATTACCAAGAACGCTTGCCTTCTTAAAAGAAATAGGATTTGTTTGCGAAAAAATAACGTGACTTAATTCCAAATTGAAATCCTTAAATTGCAACTGAGAACTAAACTAAACTTGTTCCTGCACTAAATTTATAATAGTATTAGCGTCCAATTCACCCGATTGTCTCCAGACCATCTGCCCTTCTTTATAAATCATAAGGGTAGGAAGTCCTTTTATACGTAGCGCTTCTGCTAATTCCTGATTTTTATCCACATCAATTTTAATTACTTTTGCTTTGTCACCAAGAGCTGCAGCTACATCTCTGATTACAGGATGCATGATAACTGATGATTCGTTCCACTCTGTGTAAAAGTCAATTAACACAGGAACTTGAGCATTGATAAGTTCTCCAAATTTTGACATAAAACCAAAATATTTTATTTTCTTTAGCTAAAAAAAGAAATATTATAATACAAATGTAGCATTTTTAAGTAATTATACTAAACTTTTACCTTTTTTTAGTTCAATTACACTTATTTCCGGCATAATACCAACTCTACCTGGATAAGCATGAAACCCAAATCCGCGATTCACATAGATAAACTTACCCGCCTTTTCATATAGCCCTGCCCATTGCTCATAAACATACTGTGCCGGACTCCATTTAAAAAATCCAGGGATTTCAATACCAAATTGCAAACCATGCGTATGACCAGAAAGCATTAAATGAAAATCTTTAGGATGCTTATTCACTTCCGCATCCCAATGACTTGGATCGTGGCTCATTAAAATTTTGAATTCTTCTTTAGTCAATCCTTCTGAAGCTTTGTTCAAATCTCCAGCCTTTTTGAATTTAACACCCCAATTTTCAACGCCAACCAAAGCAATCTTGTCACTCCCTTTTTGAATATAAGTATGTTCATTCAACATTAAGTTGAAACCAATTTTTCCATACAATCCTTTTATGGCTTTAAAATTAGCTTCTTTGTCTTTTTCTGTTTTCCAATCTACATATTCTCCGTAATCATGATTCCCTAAAATAGAATATTTACCATATTGGTATTTTTTAATGCGATTAAAAGTATCAATCCAAGGCAACATTTCTTTAGCATGAGTATTCACTATATCACCTGTAAACAAAATCATATCTGCTTCTTGCTCATTGATTAAATCGATAGCATAATTAATTTTTTCAGGATTATCAAAACTACCACTATGCACATCTGAAATTTGTGTTATTTTAAATCCATCAAAAGCATCTGGCAAATCTGGGAAGAAAATTTGTTGCTTAATAACTTTATAATTGTATTTACCAAATGTCATTCCATAAATCAATGAACTGAACGGAATTGCTGCTAATCCTAATGCAATTTGACTTACAAATTTCCTTCTTTCAGGCAAAAAAGAATCAGATGATTTTCCAGAAATTTTAGAAATTGATACAGATAATATTCGACAAATATCTTCAAAAAACAATACTAAAGTTAAAATTAATTTCGGAATCAAAACCAACAATAACAATCCCAATGTTATCATTGTCATTTTGGTTTGCCCCACACTTCTATCGAATTTTGTAAATTGATAAACAATAAATAAAATTACCGTTATGGAAATAAAAAGATAAATTGACAAGAATGTTTTATTAGAATTCACAACTTTAACAGCTGAATAGGAAGCATTTTCAATTAAAAAAATAGCTTTAATAAAATATAAAAATCCAGAAATTTTTGATAGAACAACAATCCAATGAATAGAAAAATTACTATTAGTAGTATTTCTATTATAAAAAACACTCAATAACATTGCCACAGAAATTAGCAAATAAATAGCCATTATCCATTTATTTTTGACAACCATTTTAATGGATTGAAAAGCATAAATTTCAATAATTAGTAATAATAGAAAAAGAAGTGTTAACCGAAGTGCCATTAATTAATAATTTTTAACAAATTAACGAAGAAACTAGTCGCAAATTGTTGTTGTTAAATATATTTTAACATTGAAGTAAATTCTATTAAATAAACAAATGTTTCTTTTTGAAAGTTTATCTATTTTTACATTTCATAAAAATTACAACATGTCACAAAAACGTCTTTACCTTCTCGATGCTTACGCACTAATATTTCGTGGTTATTTTGCCTTTATAAAAAACCCTAGAATCAATTCTAAAGGAATGGATACTTCAGCTATTATGGGCTTTATGAATGCCCTGATGGATGTAATCAAACGTGAAAAACCAGATCATTTAGCTGTGGCTTTTGACAAAGGCGGAAGCACTTATCGTTATGAAATGTATCAAGAATACAAAGCGCATCGTGACGAAACTCCAGAAGCTATCAAAATTGCAGTTCCCTATATTCAAGAATTATTGAAAGCAATGCACATTCCGATTATTGAAAAAGCAGGTTTTGAAGCCGACGATTTGATTGGAACTTTAGCAAAACAAGCCGAAAAAGAAGGCTTTAAAGTATTTATGGTTACACCTGATAAAGATTTTGCTCAATTGGTCTCTGAAAATATTTTCATGTACAAGCCTGCACGAATGGGCAACGACATTGAAATTTGGGGGATTCCTGAAGTATTGGAAAAATTTGAAATTACCAATCCATTACAAGTTATAGATTTCTTGGGAATGATGGGGGATGCCGCTGATAATATTCCAGGATTGCCGGGAGTTGGGGAAAAAACAGCGAAGAAATTCTTAGCTGAATTTGGTTCCATGGAAAATCTTCTGGCAAATACTCATCAATTAAAAGGTGCTATCAAAGATAAAATTGAAGCTAATAAAGAGTTAGGGTTATTGTCCAAAAAATTAGCTACTATCCTACTCGACTGTCCAGTTACGTTTGACGCCAATGATTATGAATTATCAAAACCAGATGTAGAAAAAACGGATGCTTTGTTTCAAGAATTGGAATTCCGTCAAATGAAAGCACAGTTTGATAAATATTTTGGAACGGGAAAAGACTACGACGAAATTGACACAAATGGCAACGGCACTTCAAGTGATGGTCCACAAACTGCAAAGAAAGCTCCAACAAAAAAAACCAACGAAGATCAATTTGATTTGTTCGGATTTTCTGATGAAGAAAACGGAGAAGTAAAAACCAATTCTCATTATGCAACGTTAGAAAACACAGAACATTTTTATCAAATTATTCAAGGTGATCTGCCTATAAAATTGCTTTTGCAAAATTTATTAAATCAAACTTCGGTTTGTTTTGATACTGAAACTACTGGAATTGATACTTTAAATGCAGAATTGGTTGGGATGTCATTTTCTTTTGAAAAAGGAAAAGCATTTTACGTTCCGTTTCCAGAAAATCAAGACGAAGCACAAACTTTAGTTGAAAAGTTTAAACCATTTTTTGAAAGTGAAAATATCGAAAAAATTGGGCAAAATATAAAATATGATTTAAAAATTCTATCAAATTACGGAGTTCAAATCAAAGGAAAATTATTTGATACAATGATTGCGCATTATTTGATCAATCCAGATATGCGTCATAATATGGATGTTTTAAGTGAAACTTATTTGAAATATTCTCCAAAATCAATTGAAGATTTAATTGGTAAAAAAGGTAAAAACCAAAAATCAATGCGCGATGTTGCTTTGGAAGAAATTAAAGAATACGCTGCCGAAGATGCTGATGTAACTTTCCAATTGAAACAAAATTTCAGCCCAATCTTAGACAAAGCCGAAACTAAAAAGTTATTTGATGAAATAGAAATTCCGTTAATTCCAGTTTTGGCGGCAATGGAATTGGAAGGCATCAATCTTGACGTTCCTTTTCTTAAAGAAATGTCAGTTGAAATGGCAAAAGAAAGTGCTGCATTAGAACAAAAAATCTATGAAACTGCTGGCGAGAAATTCAATTTGGCTTCACCAAAACAATTGGGTGACGTTTTATTTGACAAAATGAAAATTGGAGGAGCGAAACAAAAGAAAACTAAAACCGGTCAATACGCAACTGGCGAAGAAATTTTAAGTTATTTGGCGAATGACAATCCAATTGTGAAAGACATTTTGGATTGGAGACAAATGGTGAAATTACAAAGCACCTACATTGATGCGTTACCCAATCAAGTAGACAAAAAAACAGGTCGCGTTCACACCGATTATATGCAAACGGTTGCCGCAACTGGTCGTTTAAGTTCTAATAATCCAAATTTACAAAACATTCCGATTCGTACAGAACGCGGACGATTAATTAGAAAAGCATTTATTGCTCGTAGGTCATTTTATTGTAATCTAGCTTTTTATTAGACATTAGCATTCCTTTTCTTAAGGGTTTGTTCGACCTGTTGCATAGCC
>CAIRMK010000390.1 GCA_903879645.1 uncultured Bacteroidota bacterium | reverse complement strand
TTGAATCGTATAGGAGATATCCGCCGATATGGTATTATCAACAGTAGGCCCTATTTGATCATTTACAAATGATACTCCAATTCCTAAATTAGTGTTCTCAATTGGTGAATTGATTGAAAAAGCACCAGTTTTTGGGGCTCCATCTAATCCAACCCATTGCGTTCTATATAATCCAAAGCTACACATAACACCTCAAGCCCCAGCATAAGCAGGATTCACAGTCTCTGTGTTGTACATGTATTGCGTGTATTGGGCATCCTGTTGTGAATAACTCACAAGACCCACTAATAACATAGCGAAAAGGGAAATTTTTGTTCTCATTTATTTGGGTGTTTTTTTATATAATGCTATTTCTAAAAAATTAATTACTTCTTCCAATATACAAATAACCTACTCTCTCTTTCATAATTCCATTCGTTTTAGTATATTGTATAACGTAATAATAGGTCCCTCCAGGTAATTCTGATGATTGTATAACAGTAGCTCTTCCTTCAGAAACACCTCTAAAAGCTTTAGAATTATTATCATAACCTTGAACTTCATAAACTAACACACCCCATCGATTAAAAATTTCTACTGTATTATTAGGATATCTTTCAATACCAACTAAATTAAAAAAGTCATTCAAGGCATCATTTCCAGGTGATAAATAATTATTAACTATAATATCGCATGTATCTGGACTATCATCAAAATCACAAGGATCTTTCACAACCACAATTACTGTAGCGCTATCACAATTGTTTGGGTTAACTATATCACATATAGAATAAATAATTGTATATGTGCCCAAAGGTGTTCCTACTGGTACAATTAAATTCCCTTGAGAATCTATTGTTGCATCATTAATGCCTCCATTATTCACAACTGTAAACAACACATCAGAAGGAATCAATGGACTTTGATTTAAAGTATCATTAGCATAAACGAGTATGATGCCTCCAGTACCATTATTAACAGGAGCATTATTTAAATCATCAACGGCATCAATCAATGGTGCTGTAACAACAATAATAATAGTCGCTTGATTACAATTTGTCGGATTCAATACTTCACAAATACTATAAGTAATGGTATAAGTTCCAGATGGAGTTTCATTAGGTACAACAACATTTCCATTAATAGAAATAGTTAAACCAGTAATCCCTCCATTGTTTACAACTGTAGCAACAACTTGTGTAGGAATAACTGGAACATTATTTAAAGTATCTTGACCACTTCCATTATTTGCAAATATATTTCCTGCAATTCCACCAGTAAATCCATTGATTGGATTTGAAGTTAAATCATCATGCACAGGATTAATAGGTGCAGCAGTAACTAAAATTGTTACGGTCGCTGAATCACAATTAGCTGGAATTGCTCCTAATTCACATAGATTATAGGTAAAAGTATACGTACCAGCAGCAGTTTGTGGGTTAACACCAACGGCTCCAGTAGTTGTATCAAAAGTAATACCTGTTGGTAATACACTTGTTAAAGTAATAATAACTTGGTTAAAAATAACAGGAATTCCATTCAAAGTATCGTTTACCAAAACATTTGGGATGGCGATTCCTCCATTATAGCCATTGATAGAAATTGTTGCAGTATCATCCACTGCATTGATTGGATTCAAAACAACAACAGTAACCGTAGCCGTATCACAATTAGAAGGTACTGCTCCTACTTCACATAATTGGTAAGTAATCGTATAAGTACCCGATGTAGTATTTGGCGCTAACGTCAATACACCACTCGCATCAATACTCAATGGTCCTGTAGTGATTGGAGTTACTATTGTATCAGTTGAAGTCACAGCAACACCATTTAAGGTATCGTTTGTCGTTACATTGCCAACGGTAGTAGCCACTGTCGTACTAGGAGTTTGTGTTGGATAAGTATCATCAACTGCATTGATTGGATTCAAAACAACAACAGTAACAGTAGCCGTATCACAATTAGAAGGTACTGCTCCTACTTCACATAATTGGTAAGTAATGGTATAAGTGCCTGATGTCGTATTTGGCGCTAACGTCAATACACCACTCGCATCAATACTCAATGGTCCTGTAGTGATTGGAGTTACTATTGTATCGGTTGCTGTCACAGCAACACCATTTAAGGTATCGTTTGTCGTTACATTGCCAACGGTAGTAGCCACTGTCGTACTAGGAGTTTGTGTTGGATAAGTATCATCAACTGCATTGATTGGATTCAAGACCACCACTGTAGCGGTAGCGGTATCACAATTGGTAGGCACTGCTCCTACTTCACATAATTGATAAGTAAGGCTATAAGTGCCGGATGGGGTTGATGGATTTACTGTTATAGTGCCGTCAAGATTCAATGTCAATTGTGTAGGAACTGTTACGCCAGTTAAAGTTACATTTCTTGGATTAGTTCCTAAAACAACTGGATTTCCATTCAACGTATCATTAGATAAAACACTGGTAGTAGACTGTCCAACAGCAACTGGTGTAAAAGTAAAATCATCATCATTAGTAAGTAATACATCATTATTTACAAGGATGTATAAAGTTGCTGTACTACAAGCTATAGGCACTCCATTATCACAAGTAGTATAAGGAATTGCTACAGTACCAGTAAAGCCTAGTGCTGGCACAAAAGTATAACTTCCATTTGATAATAAAGTAAAAGTTCCTTGTGATAATAAAACTCCCGTCTGAGTTATTACAGTTTGAGTGTTGCCCTCAGGATCACTATCATTTATTGAAACATTTCCTACTGCTGTGACTCCATTCACTGTTGTACTATAATCATCAGTTGCCAAAGTTGTATTGACTGCCACCGCAGGCAAAACAGTAACTTGCACAGTTGCAGCGCTACATAATCCTGATGGGGTTTCACATATTGTATAAGTAAAAGTATCTACTCCTGCAAAGCCGGTTGCAGGGGTATAAACTACATTACCACTTCCATTGACGCCAACAGTTCCTCCATAAGAAGTTGTTGTTGATGGTAATGTGGCTGTATTTAATGTTTGTCCCGCATTCCCTGGCGCATCATTTGCAGTGATGAAAAGTGTCACTGAGGTGCTCAATTGTGTTACGCCGGTATCATTAACAGCGACCGGTGGATTATTGGATAATAGAGGTGCTAAAACGTTAATTACCAATGGTTCAGTTGGACATGGAGTATTTCCTGCCGGTATACAATACGCTATTGCAAAAGAATAAGCTCCTAGTAGGGTCGGATTAAAAGTATAACTGCCATCCGGATTTATAATTGGTAATGTTGAATCTGGATTGGCAGCAGTGATAATAGGATTTCCGTAAGTTGTTCCAAGAGGAGTAGCATCATTCGTAGCGACATTTCCAGTAATTATTGTTCCTATATTTCCTATATTTACATCAGGGGTTGTGTAAATATTTACTACAACAAAGGCAGTCGCTGAACTACAAGAAGCTGTGTTAGTTACCGAACAGATTTGATAAACTACAGGATAGGTTCCTGCAGGAGTATTGGAAGTAACAGTTATAGTTCCATCAGGATTTAAAGTTAACCCATTTGGAACACTCAAAGGAGTCAAAACTACAGCTGATGGATTAAATAGTAATCCTCCTAAAGTATCATTTAGTAAAACACTTGTTGTACTTCCTCCAGCTAAACCATCTACGGGTGCTGGATAATCATTATTGGCAACAAGTGGCACTATGACAGATAAATTTGCAACAGTAGAGGTTAAAACAGTACAAACATTATTGGGATTGGAAACAATAACTCTATAATGATAACCCTCCATGGTTGCCGTAACAGCTGTTATTGTTAACGTTGCCGTAGTAACCCCAGAATAAGGTAATGCATTGGGCACATTAACATATCCCGATCCACTATCGTATTGCCATTGATAAGTAAGAATAGTAGAAGTATCTGTTCCAGGTGGAATGGTATAATTTGGAACTCCTGCCACAAAAGTTGTAGAACTTATAGCTGATGCAGCAACTGAGTAGGTAGCAGTAGTACCTACTAAAACAAGTTGATCAATAGGATTAAGAGTTATAGAAGATGTTCCCGCTGTAGTAACATTAGAGCTTAAACTCGAATAAGAGGCACCAATAACCGTTCCATCAGCATTAACCGCTGGTGGATTTCCATTGCCATAATACATAGTCCCATCGGTTCCCTGAGCAGTTGAAACACCATAAGATTCATTAGCATCCGAGCAACCATCGTTATCACTATCTAGATCTAAATAATCAGGAATTCCATCTCCATCTGTATCTATAGCAGTACATGAAGAAAAGAAATAATTTATAATACCTAAATCTACACCACCTACTGCATCTCCCGTATTAGTTGGATAAGAGTTCCAATCAATAATATTACCAACATTATAATCGGCTGGTAAAATGGAATAGCCATATATTTTGGTTTGAGCTGGTATTCCAAGAGTTTGCATATTGACATACCCTAATCCCACTACTTCATTTCCATTTCTTTGGGGTCTAAAATTAGTATCTCCAATTCCTTTTTTAGAAATGGTATACGGTAGCGTTGCTAATGCACTCATAGATCCAGAAGTAACAGTTTGAACAGGTCCAAATGAAGTTGGTATGCCTAAACTGTTGATTCCTGTAATAGCAGCAATAGTAATATTATCATTTTTACCTCTTTCGGTAAATAACACATAATCTAATGATGGATTTGCTACTACAAAACCTGAGTTAAAAACAACATCTATTCGTTCTATATTACTAACGTTTGTTGTACCAGTATTATCAAAAACATTATCTGCTCCAACATTATAAAACCCATTTGAAAAAATGGCTTCTTCAGAGGCAGGTTTTGACAATAATAAGGTGGATGACTGTGCCAACAACGGTCCATTATCTTCCATCCAAATAACAGAATTATTTGGATTACTTGAGCTTAAATTTCTTCTTATAAAAACGGTTCCAATTGGAGAACTTGGATCTACTTTTAAATTTCCACTTGAAAAGTTAATTCCTGATATTTTTTTTCCTATACCATTACCATACGATAAAGGAGTTGCAATATTAGCCGTAAACGGTGCTACTGCATCTGTTGTAGCATTAACTGTTATGGAAGAGGGAATTTGTGAAACATTTGATAGATTTGCTGAAACATAAGTTGGCGTTATCGAAGCGCAACTCAATTCGTTCACATCAAAAATCCCATCATTGTCATCATCCAAATCGGTTACATCTGGAACACCATCTCCGTCAGTATCTAATAAAACAGGAATTGTATAAGTAGCTGGTGTAGTATCACTGATTCCTAAATTATCTGTAGCTGTAAATGTAAATGTATCATTTCCAATAAATGTTCCATTCGGAACATAGGTCAATGTTGTCATTTGAGCGGGAGTCAAAACCATCGCAACAGTCACCGGCACTGAAACACCTCCAACAACGACACTCAATACACCATGTATAGGTAAGGAAGAAATAGTATAACTTGCAATAGTGCCATCAGAATCAGTTGCTGACAAAGGGCTTATTGCAGTTGCTCCAGCTGTTGACATTACATTTGAAGTTAGTACATCATTTGCCACAGGCGGGTTATCCGGTGCTGCTGTTGTAGTAGCACTATTATTAGCAATAGTTGAGTCATTTTGATTACCGGTAATCGAAGCAGTATTAACATGTGATCCGCTAGCTTTTACAGTAGCAACTATAGTCAAAGTAGCACTCGCACCATTAGCTAAATTACCAATAGTCCAAGTACCCATAACCCAAGTACCTATCGAAGGTGTTGCGCTAACCATAGTATACCCTGCTTGTAATATATCGGTGACAATTATTCCAGTGGCATCACTAGGGCCATTATTTGTTGCAGTAACTGTAAAAGTTACATTACTTCCAACAACTGGAACTGGATTATCTACTGTTTTTGTAATAGCTAAATCAGCACATGGAGTTATAACTACACTATAAGGTAATGACATGATAGTATCTCCACAGGGAAGGAATGCTGAATAAGAATACAAACCTGATGTTGAAGGAGAATAATTTACACTAGTAGCACCGGTAATAATCGTCCCATTGTAAAACCATTGATAATTTGAATAACCTGATGTAGCCGCTAATAAACCTTGAACATTTCCACAACTCCCTATTGAAGTATAGGTAATCGTTGGTGTTTCAGGCTGTGTAACAAAATTTGAAAAGATAGATGACATTGAAAATCCTCCTCCTTGTTGCACCATGGAAACTACTAAATTAGCAGTACTCGTAATTAATATATCAGTAGGATTAGAAATTTGAGCACTTGTAAAATCAATCAGATACCAACCTGTTGTTCCTAATTGTCTTCGATTACCAGCTAAAGTTTCCAAATTTGCACCATTAGCTAATACTATTGAAGTAGGGTCTTTCACTAAAACATATCCAAAATAAGGTAAATCTCCTAAAGCGTAATTTCTAAATTTATAAGTTTCAACATTATTGGAACCATTACAAGGTGAACTTATCGGTGTTACCGATGTAATATCTACCTCGCAAGACTGTGCTTGTCCAGCATAAACAGCAACATTATGTGTCGCTGTTATTCTATTGGCTGAAAAAGCAGTCGAACCATCTCCATTATTAAAAGTAACATAATCACCCGCATTAACTAATGTTGTAGTGGTAGTACCTATTAAAGCCCCTGTGGTAGCATCAAACGTTGCATTTGTTACAACTGTATTAGCCATGGTGGCTACCACTGTATTCTGTTCAGCTGTTGTTGTCCCCGAGGAACGATAGATTATATATTCACTACCCAAAACAGATATTGGTGGAATTTGATCAAATGTTCCATCACCACAACCTCCAGGAGAATCAATATGTTTGTACACTGTCATTACCGAACCTTTTGTGGCTGTAACTAATGTTCCTATACCATAAGTTGTTGAAGGAATAATATAACTTTGTCCAGCATTAAGCGTAACTAATACAGTTCCGTTTGCACTCACAACGGTACCATTTTCAATAGCCATTATACTATATCCTAAATCGGCAGCGGGAACATTCCTATAATATCCTACTCTAAAACTAAGACCAATTCCTGCATTTCCAAAACTAAATAAAGAAGCATTTCCTTTGATATAAGTGTCATAAGCTGCTGCGTCTGACATTACGTCCCTAATATTTACAGAAACCGGTTGGTCTGCTGTTACAATTAATCCGGCAGCATTTAATATGGTACTTTGTGCCCAAACAGCTAAAGTATTGGGAGCAGCAGCAAATCTATACACTGCGGGCGTTCCTTGAGTAGCAGTTAATATTGTAATAATGGTACCATCACTTTTAGAAAGAGTAATATTTGCAGTTGTAACTGAATTAGTACAAACAACTATTTCATTGGCAGCGGTAAAGTAATTCCAATTTGCGGGGGCAATGTAATGTTTTTTGAAGTATTGTGCATTAACACTCATTCCTAGACCAAAAAATAAAACAGTAAGAAATAGAGAAGGAGTTATTCTTGTTTTGAAGAAAGTAAAATTTAGCATACTTAAGTATGTTTTAGTTAAAAATTGTAGTTCTATTGCTTAAATAAATTTAAGATTACATATACTTAATCTAAAATTTTCGATAAAATTAACAAAATTATCGACAAAATTAACAAAATTTATTTATTCTAAAAAAATATAGAAAAATAATACAAATTTTAAGCTAACAGACTAATATTATAACTTATAAAACAAGCTTAAAACATTTTTTTAACTTCAATAATTGTTTCTATTCATTTTCTTTAAACAAATCCGAAAGTGCTACAATGTTATTGACACTAAGTTTTTCAAATATTCCATTTTTATAGGTGATTACGGTTGACATTTGAACATCTAATTTATTTGAAATCTCCAAATTTCCATACCCATTTATTAATAATTGAGCCTCTTCAAATTCTCTTTTGGAAAGAGACTCTATTGAGTTTGAAAAATATTTTTTCCAAAACTTCCTATCCAATTTTTCTTTAATTTCTTCACTATAAAAACTTTCTTTTTTAAGTATTTCATTAAATACAGAAATAATTTTCTACTCATTACAAAATTTATTCAAATACCCATCCGCTCCCTTTTCAATATATATTAATCCATATTTTTTCATCGTGAGAAGAAAAAACAAGAATTTTAACATTCTCTTGAAGCGCTTTTATAGCACTCATAATCTTTATATTTTCTACTCTATTAATAGTGATATTCAGCAGTATCAAATCAAGTTGAACGACTTTAATTATCTCTAATGCCTCCTCGTAATTTTATGCATGGTAAATAGTTGCAGTTGGAATAGCTCCCACTAAAATAAGTTCAATTCCCTTTCTAACTATTAAATGATCATCAACTAATAATATACTATTCTCTATATTCATAATTACTTATACAACCCTATTTACCGCATTTATTACGACCAAATATAAATATTTGAGATTAACCACAAAAAAAACCTTAGTAAAACTTCACTAAGGTTAAACAAAAATTAAATTTAAAACAAATTATTATTCTTCTGAAGCTACCGCTTTATCTTTATCTGAATGAACATTTAATGTAACAGCCACACCTTTATCGTTAATCATGGTCATACTCATCACATCTTTTGATGCCAATTTTTTAGTAACAAATCCATTAAAATTATTATACGATATATTCAATACGGCTAGATTTTGTAATTTCTCAATATTTATGGGCACTTGACCTTTCATATTGTTATCAAACAAACTTAAGTTTTCAAGTGAAGCTAAATTAGAGATAGAATCACTAATGTTTCCCGAAAGTTTATTGCTATTCAATTCTAATACTTTCAATGATTTTAAATCATATAAAGTGTTTGGAATTTCTCCTACTAATTCATTATTATACAAAGACAATACTTGAAGATTATTTAGCATTCCAATAGTAGAAGGTATATTCCCAGAAATATTATTCATAAATAAAACAATTTCTTTTAATGAGGTTGCATTTGCAATTTCCAATGGAATAGATCCTGATAATTTATTAAAAGAGAGATTTAAAACTTGTAACGACTTCAAGTTACCAATGCTTTGTGGAATCGTACCTGAAATTTGATTTTTGAATAAATTTAATGTTCTTAAATATTTTAAATCGGAAATATTGGTTGGCAACATGCCTGACAAGTTGTTATCCGACAAATCTATGGCAACCACTCTATCATTAAATAGTTTAACGCCATACCAAGTAATTACTGGAGCATTAAAATCCCATTTTTTAGTCCAATTTTGTCCTTGGGTAGCTTTATTTAATTCTATTAATGCATTCTTTTCAGAAACACTTACTTCTGCATAAGTCATCACTGATAAAAAAAGAGTCATTAAAATTGTAAAGGTTGCTTTCATGATAATTCTTATTTGATGATGTAAAACAAATCATTTTGCCGTTTATAAACAAATAAAATCGATAAACGACATATTTTTATAAAATTTTAGAATTTAATATATATTTTTTCTTACAAATATAAAAAATAATTAATCTAAATATTTTT
>CAIRMK010000389.1 GCA_903879645.1 uncultured Bacteroidota bacterium | reverse complement strand
CTTCATAGCCTGCAGCATAAAAATAACGTGACGAATCTGGAGTGTGAATTTCATCAATTAATACAATTTGCCCATCTTTTGTTTTTCCAAATTCATATTTAGTATCAACTAATATCAATCCACGACTTGCAGCTATTTCTGTTCCACGCTGATATAAAGCACGGGTATATTTTTCTAACACCAAATAATCTTCTTCAGCAACAATCCCTTTAGATAAAATAGCGTCACGAGAGATATCTTCATCGTGTGAACCATTGTCCGCTTTGGTAGTTGGGGTAATTATCGGCATAGGAAATTTATCATTTTCTTTCAACCCTTCTACCATAGTCACACCACAAAGTAATCGTTTTCCAAGAGCATACTCACGAGCAGCATGTCCAGAGCAATAACCTCGAATTACCATTTCCACCTTAAAAGGCTCACATAAATGTCCTATTGTAACATTCGGGTCCGGAGTAGCAAGTAACCAATTGGGAACGATATCGGAAGTTAATTCCATAAATTTTGTTGCAATCTGGTTTAAAATCTGACCTTTATAAGGAATCCCCTTAGGTAAAACCACATCAAATGCCGAAAGTCTATCGGTAGCAACCATGACTAAAAGTGCATCATCGATGTTATAGACTTCTCGAACTTTACCGCGATAAACCGATTTTTGATTGGGAAAATTGAAATTAGTAGTAGTAATTGTATTCATTATTTAATGTGTTGTTGTGTTTGGCAAAAATAGTTTGTTTTCAACACAAATACAATTATTTAATTGCTTAAAACATAAGCTCTGATAAGTTTATCAAATAATCGATATCCTAAAAATCTTCGCAGATATTTCATCAAGTTCGCATCAAATCCAATAGAATATTTCCGAAACCCTTTAGAAGGTCTTTCTGCAATTTTATATAGTTTTTCAAGAATCGAAATAGCTAAATCGTGATTTTCACCTGTTTTTTTATTCATAATCCCATCAATCCTTTGCATCATAGCATTATACGAAGCAATCGATGACTTTTCACATTTGGTTACATTCTTTTGAAAATTAGATGGAACATTACCAAATTGAACGGTAGCGACACTAATATTAAAATCCATTAACTCATAAGCCATACACTCTGAAAAACTTTCAACTGCTTGTTTAGTGGGATGATAAAAATTTCCTAAAGGTAAATTTACTAAACCAGCAATTGACGTAATATTGATAAACTGCCCTTTTCTTTGTTCTCGAAAATGAGGAATAAAAGAACGACATACCTTTACAACTCCAAGCCAGTTCACATCAACAATAGCTTCAATTTTACTATCCTCAGATAACTCTACAAAACTTCTGTAGCCTACACCTGCATTATTAATGACCAAATCTATCGATTGATGTTCTTTTAAAATTTCATTGGTAGCCTTTTCAACACTTTCCGAACTAGTAACATTAAGTTCGTACGATTTTATATTAGGAATTCCATCAAAAACTACACTTTCTTTTATACAAATCATGGTAGCAATAACACTCCACCCTTTTTTTGAAAAATGAATCGCAATTTCTTTGCCTAGTCCGCTAGATGCACCTGTAATAAGTATTTTTTTAATCGTATTCAATTTTAGATTTTCAAATCTATAGTTTTTTGGACTCAAAAACAAAAAAAAATTTAAGAGGGT
>CAIRMK010000388.1 GCA_903879645.1 uncultured Bacteroidota bacterium | reverse complement strand
TTACTATTATACGATCATAGTAGTGATTGTGGTGGTGATTGTATGGTGGCTATATTGAAGGAGTTGAAGAAGTTTATAATGGATGATGATATAGAGTTTATGTCGTTAAAGTTTTTTGGTAGATAAAAATCGATTCATAAATTTATAATCCTAATTTTGTTTTGGTGGTTTTAATTAAACCATCTTTGTGCAAAAGTACGGATATACTTTTCAATTTCAAATAAGAAACGCTCATATATACAAAACCATCTTTACCATTTTTTGCACCCCAAGAATTTTTTACTTTATAGTATACTTTTCCAGTTTGGTCTTTCACTTTTCCAACAATGTGCATTAAATGATCATCTTGAGTATCCATGTTTTCAAACTCGGCTTGTCGGTATTCGGCAATTATGTTTTTTTCAGGTTTGATTTCTGTTAAAATTAATTTAGCATCTTCCTCTTTTTCAGGAATAGCAGCAACGCCAACTTTTCCAGAGAAGCTAACTTCTGAAACATCACTATCTAAGGCAACAGTATAGCCATTGTCAATTGCATTATCAATATTTTGAACAAATTCATCTAAAGGCAAATTGTAAAAAGTTCCATTTGAAAAATTATCTGGAATGTCCAATAGGAATGGTTTGTAGTATGGCTCATTGGTATAAGAAGAAATCGTCACATAATCATTAGAATTCAATTTTGTCATTTCCATAAATGTTTTTGGAGTGTATTTTTTTCCTTCATAAGTAAACTCAGTTACATTTTTCCCCATATACACATCTAAAACAGCATTGATGGCGTCTTTCCATTGTGGTGACAATTTCTTTCCAGGATTAGAAACATACGTTTTTAACATGGCTTCAAGAACCGCAGTCATTTCAGCATGATTATATTTTTCGTCAGAATTCAATTTTCCACTGTAAACACTTTGTGGCACAACCCCAAAATCTCTAGCACTATTGATTACATCATGGGCAAGAGCCCCTTCACCAAACTGAGCTTTTCCTTGTCGCATTACATAATTCCATGCCTTTTTTGGGTATGTATTTCTTACATTGTACATTTCAGATAAATCAATGTGTTTTCCAGTTAATCGAATTATTTCAGCTTCTAAAAAGGATGTAGTTGCAAAGCTCCAACAAGTTCCAGTATTATCCTGAGAAATTACAGGATTGGCTTCAATGTCTTTGATGGTTTTAAATTCATAAGTTTGGGCGTAACTTCCATACACAATAGAAAGTAGTCCGATAGAGAAAAGTATTTTTTTCATTGTTGTTTTTATAATTGGTGGTGCTAATTTAATTGTTTTAAGAATATAAATAAAAAAACAGCTTGTATTTGGACGTTTTGTCTTTCAAAATTATTCCTTTTTGATAATTTCTTTATCGCATTAGAATTACTTTTTATTATTAAAAAATTAATAGCATTACATGAATATTGAATTTGTTACTTTTGTATTTTAAATTAATATAGAATGAATGCAATCAATTGGGTAACCGTAAGGGAATTTGAAGATATAACTTATAAAAAATGCAATGGTGTAGCCAGAATAGCTTTCAATCGTTCAGAAGTGCGTAATGCTTTTCGCCCAAAAACTACAGCAGAATTATTACAAGCCTTTCACGATGCGCAAGAAGATACTTCGATAGGAGTCGTATTGCTTTCTGCGGAAGGACCAAGTGCTAAAGATGGTATCTGGTCATTTTGTAGTGGAGGAGATCAAAAAGCAAGAGGGCATCAAGGTTATGTCGGCGATGATGGATACCATCGATTGAATATTTTAGATGTGCAGCGATTGATTCGATTTATGCCAAAAGCCGTAATTTGTGTTGTTCCCGGATGGGCAGTAGGTGGCGGTCACAGTCTGCATGTAGTGTGCGATTTGACTTTAGCGAGTAAAGAGCATGCCATTTTCAAACAAACCGATGCCGATGTGACTAGTTTCGATGGCGGCTATGGTTCTGCGTATTTAGCCAAAATGGTTGGACAAAAGAAAGCCCGTGAAATCTTCTTTTTAGGAAGAAACTACTCTGCCCATGAGGCTTATGAAATGGGAATGGTCAATGCCGTAATACCTCATGATGAATTAGAATATACTGCCTATGAATGGGCGCAAGAAATACTAGCTAAATCACCAACATCTATTAAAATGCTTAAATTCGCTATGAATTTGACGGATGACGGAATGGTAGGGCAACAAGTTTTTGCAGGAGAAGCTACTCGTTTAGCCTATATGACTGATGAAGCCAAAGAAGGAAGAGATGCTTTCTTGGAAAAACGCAAACCCAACTTTGATAAAAAATGGTTGCCGTAATTTTAAAATATTAGATATTAGATATTTAAATATCTAATATCTAATTTACATGAAGCCATATCTAAAATTTTAAATCTAATATCTAATATAAAATGAAACACTGGATTGAAGCCGCACGAGTTAGAACCTTACCGCTTTCTATTTCTGGAATTTTGGTAGGTAGTTTTTATGCTATGTCACAAGGAATTTTCAATTGGAAAATTGTGATTTTGGCACTTTCAACTACTTTAGGATTACAAATCCTTTCCAATTTCGCCAATGATTATGGTGATGGAATGAAAGGAACTGACAACGAAGATAGGGTAGGTCCAAAACGCGCTATTCAAAGTGGTGCTATAACTCCTGGTGCTATGCGTTACGCTATTTTCATCACCGCATTTTTAACCTTAGTTTCAGCAATGTTATTGATTTATTTCTCTTTCAAAGGGAAATATTTAATGTACTCCATTATCTTTTTTGTTTTGGGGATTTTGGCAATTGCTTCAGCTATTCGTTATACTGTGGGTAAAAACCCTTATGGTTACAGAGGATATGGCGATGTGTTTGTGTTCACCTTTTTTGGAATAGTGAGTACTTTCGGAATTTATTTTATGTTTTCTAAGCAAATGGATTGGTTGTTGTTACTGCCAGCTACTGCCATCGGATTTTTAAGTGTGGGGGTTTTAAATCTCAATAATATGCGCGATGAAGAATCCGACAGAAAATCAGGTAAAAACACGATTGTAGTTAAAAATGGGGTGCTTGGGCAAAGAAATACCATTTCTTCTTAGTTATATCAGCAATGGTTTTAATGTTGCTTTTCGCAGTGATTTTTGACTTCAGTTACAGAGACCCGAATCCAGAGAGTTTCAATTTTGACATCTATTTCTTTTTAATAGCC
The DNA here is from genome assembly GCA_903879645.1 of uncultured Bacteroidota bacterium. Lineage (GTDB taxonomy): Bacteria > Bacteroidota > Bacteroidia > Flavobacteriales > Flavobacteriaceae > Flavobacterium. The sequence continues at coordinate 3,089 of CAIRMK010000388.1, read as the reverse complement.
TATATTCCGCTTATAGCACATTTAAAAAGGGTTGCCAAAAACGAAGAACCAAAACTATTAGACCCTGAATTAAAGAAATTAGCTCTAAGTACCTTCTTATTGTCAATTTTATTATCATTATCGTTGATTTATTTTCTTTCAGATATTATAATTTATTACACCAACTAATACTATGAAAATCACATTTTACGGTCACGCGTGTATCGGAATAGAAGTAAGTGGTAAACACATTCTGGTTGACCCTTTCATTACAGGCAATCCAAAAGCATCTCATATTGATATCAATGCGCTACAAGCTGATTATATTCTGTTAACACATGCTCACAACGACCACATACTCGATGTTGAAGCTATTGCAAAGCGCACAGACGCAGTAATTGTATCCAACTATGAAGTAGCTGTCCATTTCGGAAACAAAGGCTTAAAATACCACCCTATGAATCACGGAGGTAGTTGGCAATTTGATTTTGGAAAAGTAAAACTGGTGAATGCCGTTCATTCCAGTTCATTTCCTGACGGTTCGTATGGAGGAAACCCTGCAGGATTCGTTATAGAAGGCGAGCACAAAAACATCTATATCTCTGGAGATACAGCTCTTACAATGGATATGAAATTGATTCCTATGCGCACCAAACTCGATTTGGCAATTTTATCGCTAGGTAATAATTTCACTATGGATGTCGATGATGCTATTATCGCTGCCGATTTTGTGGATTGCGACAAAGTACTAGGAGTGCATTTCGACACTTTTGGTTACATCGTAATCAACCACGACGAAGCCAAAAAGAAATTCTTCGACGCAGGAAAAGACTTGATGTTGTTAGAAATCGGCGAAAGCATCAAATTGTAATCTTATTAAATCAATGTTTTTAAATATGGAGCGAATGGCTTGGGCATTTTCAATAAAGGTAATTCCCGCTTTCCGTTCCAATCTTTTCTAATGTTGCCTTCGAGAACCTCTGGCAACATTAGAAAAGGATTTCCTCTTCAAATGAAATTTATTGAACTCCAATGAAAATCATTAGCAAAGTGAGATAATCGGGGCTAAAAAGTAATGGTATTGAATCAAATGAATATGCTAAAGAAACTCTATTTTATGATACCCATGGTAGCAATGACTTTTGCTGCAGCACAATCCAAAGATGGCTATTGGGATAATATCAGGACCACAAACGAAACAATTTCCCTGCGTGCGGGTGAAAAGAAAGTTATTAAATCAGCTGATTTTCCTGATGGAACTACAGAGATTGTATACAGAATAACTATTCTCGACGACAATCAAAAACTTTCTTCAAGTTTGGTTTCAGTCTTAAAAGCCATTCCCGATCCTACCGGAATTAGTCAAGGAACTGCAGGAGCTGTTTTTTTAGTGTCAACAATTTCAGGGGTTGACAAATGTAAATATGCTATTTTTTCCGATGCAAAAGAAGCCGATTCGTTTCTTACTACAGCCAAAAAAGACAAGGCCTGTTTGGTGCAAGAAACACCTATCAACAAAGAAGCTCGCCTTTTAAAAAATAAAGGTTCCGAATGTTTTACTTCTAAAACACACAACTTATATTTTGCTTTCCAAAGCGACAATTGGGTGATGAAAGAAAAAATTATTCTCGAAGTGGTGCCATGGGTGGATAACAAAGCTAGTCGTGGTTGGGATTCTGATACTAAAAACGAAATACTTTCCTTGAGCAAAACACTTAAAGTGTACAATTCTCTAACAGGGAAAGATACTTTTTCAGTTGCATTTCTTGAAAAAATAGCACAGAAATATTCTTATAAAGAGTTTTCTAATTTGCTTTCCATTGAAAAAAGTACAGCTATAGAGGCGGCTACAGAAGAGGCGTTAAAGAAAACAGGCGAAACCAAAAAGTATTATAGCCTTTTTAGAGATCGCGCTAATGCGGCGATTAACAAAGGTAATTTTGAAGATGCCATCACTATTATTCAATCGGAACTTATCGCCAAAAACAGAGCAGAATCGATTGATTATGCAACATTAGGAAAGTATTTCATCTTGTCTAAACAATATGATAAAGCTGAAAAAACGTTAAATGATGCTATTGCAAAAGATGCTACGGATATCGATTTGCAATTGCAATTAGCCCATTTATACATGTTTACCGATAGGATTTCAGAATCCAAAGAGATTCATAAAAAATATAAAACGCAAAACATTAACGCCAAAACCACTTGGGTACAGCAAACTAAAAAGGATTTCGAACTTTTTAAAAAATGTCGTTTGCCAGAAGACAACTTCAAAAAGATGCTGCGAATTTTAGAATAATCTATTCTCTCCAAAATGAAAGCCACTTACCAAAAGTACATGCTCAATTTCAAAAGACCCTCTGGAACCTCTAGGGGCTTTTTAAATGAAAAAGAAACCTGGTTTGTCATCTTGGAAGAGAACGGCAAAAAAGGGATAGGAGAGTGTGGAATTCTTCGCGGACTTTCTGTAGACGACAGACCCGATTATGAAGAAAAATTACAATGGACATGCGCTAATATTCATCTCGGAAAAGACCAACTTTGGGGAGCACTTTTAGAGTTTCCTTCTATCCAATTTGGAGTCGAAATGGCGTTCCAATCTCTAGCATCCGAAACCCCTTTTTTATTGTTTCCTTCCTCCTTTACAAGCGGCAAAGAAAATATCGATATCAATGGTTTGGTTTGGATGGGAGAGGAGTCATTTATGAAGCAACAAATTGAAGAAAAACTAGCACAAGGATTTCGTTGCATTAAACTCAAAATTGGCGCTATTGATTTTCAAAAAGAACTCGATTTATTACACTTCATTCGTCAAAATTTTGATGCGAATACTGTTGAAATACGAGTAGATGCCAATGGTGCTTTTTCTGAAAATATAGCTTTACATAAATTAGAACAATTATCTGGTTATGAATTACATAGTATTGAGCAGCCTATTGCTAAAAACCATACTGACAGTATGTCAGAGCTGTGTAAAACAACTCCAATTCCCATTGCGTTAGATGAGGAGTTAATTGGAGTGTTTTCATGGGAAGAAAAAGAATGCCTTTTAAAAAAAATCAGACCCCAATACATCATTTTAAAACCGAGTTTTATAGGTGGATTTC
>CAIRMK010000387.1 GCA_903879645.1 uncultured Bacteroidota bacterium | reverse complement strand
TCCTTTTGGTCTTTATTTCTTGCGAAAAACCAAGTGAATGTATTGAAAGTACAGGGGATATTGTAAAAAGAACTATTCCAGTAAATCCGTTTGCCAGAATTAAAGTGTACAAAGGTATTGCTGTAGTAATTACGCAAGGAGATATATTCAAAGTTGAGGTGCAAAGCGGAAGCAATATTATAGATAATATTGAAATGGATCAAGTAGATGATCAACTCATTTTTAAAGACAATACCACTTGCAATTGGTTGAGATCTTATGGACAAACTACAGTTTATATAACGACACCCACACTTTCAGAAATTTATTCTAAAACCGATAGAGATATTAGTTCCAATGGTGTGTTAAGTTATCCTGTTATTAGGGTTTACGCGCTAGATGTTGATGGAGATGGCGAAGATGCTGCAGGTACGGGAGATTTTCATTTGAATGTCAATAATTCTCAATTGGTAATAGAAAACAATAATGTTTCTAGGTATTATATTTCAGGAAATACAGATGAAGCACTTTTAAATTTCTATGCTGGTGATGGTCGTATAGAAGCTCCAAATTTAATTGCACAATCTATCAAAGTTTACGATAGAGGTTCTAATGATATGATTGTAAGACCAATTCAAAGTATTACAGGAACTATGGTTAGCACAGGGAATATAATATTGATGGACCACCCTCCAATAGTTGATGTACAACAATTGTATATGGGGCATATTATTTATAATTAGACACTTATTATTTTGAAGTTTTCTCTCTAAAAATAGTTTCCAGGTTTTTGCTTTTGAGATTGATTTGAAGTGTTTTTAATCCATTCTCTTGGGCAAAATCAAAAACAGACGAACGTTTATCTTCTTCAGTTTCAAAAGTTAACTCCCATACTTTATTATTAATGTTTTTATAGGACTTTAAATTGGATAAGGTATCGAATAATTTTTCATTTATTTCTTTATCGAATTCTACCTCGATAACTTGTTCCAATATTTCTGAAACCAATTTATCTAGTTTTTTATCGGTAACTATTTTTCCTTCATTAATGATAATGACTCTGTCACAAATAGCTTCAACCTCTTGCATTATGTGTGTTGAAAGAAAAACAGTTTTGTTTTTACCAACATTTTTAATTACGTTTCTAATTTCTACCAATTGATTAGGGTCTAAGCCTGTGGTAGGTTCGTCCAAAATTAAAACATCAGGATTATGTAATAACGCTGTTGCCAATCCTACACGTTGACGATAACCTTTAGATAATTGTCCAATTTTTTTATGACTTTCTGAAGTTAAGCCGGTTAATTTAATTACTTCATCAATACGTGATTTTGCCACTTTATACACATCGGCATTAAAAGCCAAATATTCGCGTACATATAAATCTAAATACAACGGATTGTGTTCTGCCAAATAACCAACTGAAAGTTGCACTGCTTTTTGATTTTCGTTTACATCATTACCATTAACGGAAGCTTTGCCTTCATCAGCATTGATGTAAGTGGTCAAAATTTTCATTAACGTAGATTTTCCAGCGCCATTGGGACCAAGAAAACCAACAATTTCACCTTTTTTTATCGAAAAAGAAATATTATCTAATGCTTTTTGAGCACCATAATTTTTTGAAATATTTTGAACTTCTATAGACATAACTTGATATTTGTAGCAAATGTAATAAATACTGAGGGAAACTAAAATCAATAATGTTAATAACGTTTAAATAGTCTTTTTATGATTTTGCGAAAACGTTTCCATAACTTTTTTTTAATTTTTTGTAATTGCTTAACATTTTTTGTTACTTTAGCAAAACATAAAACAGCAATGAACACAAAAGTAAACACATATTTTAGCTATTTCTTTTATTTCTTCTTCGGACAGAAAAAGGGATTGGTATTGTGTTATGTAAAAAAGTAAAAAACGAAACAAACAATATATAATCCCGATGTAAATCGGGATTTTTTTTTGAATAAAATGAAAGAAAAAATTGCCATACAAGGAATAAAAGGATCATTCCATCATCAAGTTGCCTTAGAATATTTTCAAGAAAATGTTACTATTGATGAATGTTTATCCTTTGAAGCGCTTGCCGATAGTTTGCTAAACAATCTATCACAATTAGCAGTTATGGCTATAGAAAATTCTATTGCGGGTTCTATTATTCCAAATTATGCGTTGATTGACAACAATAATTTTCACATTATAGGCGAATATTATTTGGATATTATTCAAAATTTGATGGGGTTAAAAGAGCAACGTTTTGATGAAATTCAAGAAGTACATTCGCACCCTATGGCGCTGTTGCAATGTATGGATTTCTTGAAAAAACATCCACAAATCAAATTAGTAGAAGATAAAGATACCGCTGAGACTGCAAGAAGAATTCATCAAAATCAAATAAAAGGAATTGCTGCAATTGGAAGCAGAGTAGCTGCGGAATTATATGATTTAAATATAATTGCGCCAGAAATTCAAACAGTCAATAACAACATGACTCGTTTTTTTATCATCAGTAAAGAAAAGGGAAAAGTCAATAAGGATGAAATTAATAAAGCTTCATTAAAATTTGAATTGGATGATACACCAGGAAGTTTAGCAACGGTATTAAATGTAATGACTAATTGCAAACTGAATTTAACCAAAATTCAGTCAATGCCCATTATAGAAACTCCTTTTCAATACTCGTTCTTTGTAGATGTGGTTTTTGAAAAGTACAAACATTATGAAAAAGCGACAAAGATTTTACAATTGATGACCAATCATTTTAAGGTGTTAGGTGAATATAAGAATAGAAAAATATGATTACAACAGCAAAAAGACTTGATAGCGTTCAAGAATACTATTTCTCTAGAAAATTAAAAGAAGTAAGACAACTCATGTTTGAAGGAAAACCTATTATCAATATGGGTATTGGAAGTCCAGATTTGGCTCCACATTCTTCAGTAATTGAGGCGATACAAAATGCATTATTTGATAAAAAAGCTCATGAATATCAAAGCTATCAAGGATTACCAGAATTGCGTCAAGGTTTTGCTGATTTTTATGCAACTAATTTCAAAGTAGCATTAAATTCAGTTAACGAAATTCTTCCATTGATGGGGTCCAAAGAAGGAATTATGCATGTTTCATTGGCTTTTTTGAATGAAAATGATGAAGTATTAATTCCAAATCCGGGATATCCAACCTATGCTTCTGTAACAGAATTGGTTCAAGCTAAAGCAATTTATTATGATTTAAGTGAAAACAATGGTTGGCAACCGGATTTTGAAGAACTTGAAAAAAAGGATTTATCCAAAGTGAAATTGATGTGGGTTTGCTATCCGCATATGCCAACAGGAGCCAATGCAACTTTAGACTTGTATCAAAAACTAATTGATTTCGGAAAAAAACATAATATTTTAATTGTAAATGACAATCCGTATAGTTTTGTTTTGAATAATAATCCGTTGTCAATTTTTCAAATTGAAGGTGCGAAAGAAATTGCTTTGGAATTAAATTCTTTGAGTAAAACCTTCAATATGGCAGGTTGGCGTGTGGGGATGGTTGCAGGAAACGCTAGTTTGATTGATGCAGTTCTAAAAGTAAAAAGCAATATGGATAGTGGAATGTTTTATGGAATTCAAAAAGGGGCTATTGCTGCTTTACAATTAGGCAAAGATTGGTTTGAAAGTCAGAATGAAATTTATACAAAAAGAAGAAATCTAATCTTTCAATTGGCGCAAAAAATGAATTGCACTTTTGATATCAATTCTGTTGGATTGTTTGTTTGGGCAAAATTACCTGAGGGGAAACAATCAGAAGAATTCATAGATTATTTATTATATGAAAAACATTTATTTCTGACGCCAGGAACTATTTTTGGGAACAATGGCGAAGGATACATTCGATTTTCATTATGTGTAAAAGAAGAAAATATAGTCGAAGCAATAAAGAGATTTCAATAGCAAAAATCAATAGCAAAAATCAATAGCAAAAGTCAATATCAATCAAAATAGATTGAAAATTTTCTAAATTATTAAAGTTTGATTTTTGAAGTTGTAATTGATTTTTGAAATTGAAAAAATAAATAGAATATGAAAGTATTTATAATAGGAACAGGATTAATTGGAGGTTCAATGGCATTAGATATTAAATCAATTTATGATGATGCGACTATTTTTGGAATTGATGCCAATGGGAAACATCTTGATGAAGCATTACATCTTGGAATCATTGATGAAATAGCAACTGAAAGTGATTTAATTAACGCAGATTTAGTGATTGTTTCGGTTCCAGTTGATGTCGCTTTAGTAATTTTGCCCAATATTTTGAATGCAATTGGAGAACAAACATTGGTTTTTGATGTTGGATCCACTAAAAGTCCAATATGTGAAGTTATTTCAACTCATCCAAAACGGAGAAACTTTATGGCATGTCATCCTATTGCAGGGACAGAATTTTCAGGACCCAAAGCAGCAATCAAAGGGTTGTATGAAGGTAAAACCAATATCATTTGTGAGGTGGAAAAGACCACTTTCAAATTGCAAGAAAAAGGAATGGATTTGATTAAAAAATTAGGAATGCGCATACGTTATATGGATCCAAAATCGCACGACAAACACATTGCTTATGTCTCGCATTTGTCACATATAAGTTCTTTTATGTTAGGTAAAACTGTCATTGAAAAAGAGAAAGACGAACAAGACATTTTTGATATGGCAGGATCTGGTTTTGAAAGCACGGTACGTTTAGCTAAAAGTTCCCCAGCCATGTGGACTCCCATTTTTAAACAAAATAAAAAGCAGGTGGTAAAGTCGTTAGAAGAATATATTTTGAATTTGACTCATTTTAAAGAGTTACTTGAAAATGACAAGTATGAAGAGGTATTTAATGAAATGCAAAACACGAATAGAATTAAAGAGATATTGAAATAGAAAATAGAATACAGAGAATAGAATATAGAAGATGATCTTAAAGTCTAGGTTCGATTCTTTATTTCTCAAAAAAAGTAGAAAAATGGAAAATAACAAAGAAATGAAAACGTGGTTGAATGATTTTAATTTGCCACACCCAATTGTAATCGCTGGACCATGTAGTGCAGAAACAGAAGAACAAGTTTTGAAAATTGCTCATAAATTGAAAGATTCAAAAGTGTCTGTTTTTAGAGCGGGAATTTGGAAACCAAGAACACGTCCGGG
>CAIRMK010000386.1 GCA_903879645.1 uncultured Bacteroidota bacterium | reverse complement strand
GGGGCGGATTGCCCACAGCTTCTATATCCACGCCACCGCGATTGAGCATGGCCACCACGCCCACGACCTGCTGATTACAAATCAGCTGCTCTAGCCAACTGAGCTACGCTGGCATATACAATAAAAAAGTCCGCTATTTCTAACGGACTGCAAATGTAGACATTTTATTTTTTAATCAAAATGTTTTTATGAAAAAATTTATTAAATATGAGTTCTTATTTTTTCTTTTCTTTTCAACAACAATCTCTCTAATGATTCTGCAGACAACTCAATTGCTTCTTCAAAAGTTTTACATTGTTTTTTTACCAAAAAATCGTCTCCAGGAACATTAATTTTTATCTCAACAATCTTGTTTTCTTTATCACTTGTGTTCTCAACTTTCAAATAAACGTCGGATGAAACAATTTTATCATAATACTTTTCTAATTTATCCATTCTAAGTTGGACAAAATCAATCAATTTTCTGTCAACTGTAAAATTTACTGCATTTACATTTACCTTCATAATTTTTAAATTAATGGTTACACTTTAGAACTATTTGTTATTTCTTGGATGCGCATCACCATAAACTTTTTTGAGTTCAGTTAAACTATTATGTGTATAAACTTGTGTTGATGCCAAACTTGAATGCCCTAATAATTCTTTTACTGAGTTTAGATTGGCTCCGTTGTTTAGCATATGAGTCGCAAACGTATGACGTAATATATGCGGACTTTTTTTTACCTTCTCGGAGACATTACTAAAGTAATAATTAATTAAACGATAAACAAACGAATCATTCAATTTAACGCCTTTTAACATTAAAAAAAAATACTCCTCTTCCTTAATGCTTTCTAATTGAGTTCTTTCTGACAAATACAAATCTATTTGTTTAGAGATAATTGGCAAAATTGGAAGAATCCTTTCTTTGTTTCTTTTCCCAAGAACCTTTAATGTATTTTTCGACAAATCAACGTTTTGCAGTTTCAAATTAATTAATTCTGTTCTTCTGACTCCTGTTGTATAAAATAGATCAATTATCAATTTATCTCTAATTCCGTCAAATCCTTCTGGATATTTGATATGATTTAACACATTATCCAACTCTTTTTCCGAAAAAGGTATTTGGATTTTTTTAGGTGTTTTTAATGATTTATGTTTTAATAAAGGACTCGATTCTATTTGTTTTATTTTCAATAAAAATTTATAAAACGATTTTAAAGAAGACACTTTTCTATTGACTGAACTATTAGAAATTCCATTATCAACCATAGAAACTATCCAACTTCGAATCATACTATAATTAACACCCTCTAAATTCTCTTGCTCAAAATTGTTTTTTAGAAATTCTTGAAAAAAAATCAAATCATTGACATAGGCATTCACTGTATGTAATGAATAGTTTTTTTCTAGCTGTAGGTAATCTTGGAAAGATTTCAAGTTATTCATTTAGATTTGAGAATTGACAACAATAAAAAATCGTTAGTAACAAAGTTAAGAAACTTTAATTACTAACGATTAATATGTGTAAGAAAATTAATTATTAACTTTCTAAACCGTCTTTCATGTTTTGAATGTAAGCCGCTTTTTGGAATTTCATTCTATTTGTAACAGAAGGCTTGATAAATGCTTGACGCGCACGTAACTGACGAACAGTTCCAGTTTTATCAAATTTTCTTTTATAGCGCTTTAATGCTCTATCGATATTTTCTCCGTCTTTAATTGGTATAATTAACATAATATAGACACCTCCTCTCGTTAAGGGTGCAAAAGTAATAATTATTTTGGATTATGAATTACGAATTACGAAATTATTTCACGGCAGGCTGATAGTTTTGCTTATCAATTATCATTTTTGATAAAATTTCTTTCAAAATCTCTGAAGTCCCACCGCCAATTGGTCCTAAACGACTATCTCTTAATAAACGAGCTAATGGATATTCTTCCATATAACCATACCCACCTAACATTTGAAGACAATCGTAAATTGCTAAATCAGCAACTTTTGTAGATTTTAATTTAGCCATTGTAGCTTCTTTTACTACATATTCGCCTTTGTTTAGTCTAGCTACAGCTGCATAATTAAATACTTTACAATGTTCCACTTCAGTTGCATGTTCAACCATGGTGTGTCTTAAAGCTTGAAATTTGTTGATTGTAGTTCCAAATGCTTCACGCTTTGACATATAATCTATACTATATTCAATAGCATATTCAGCTCTTGCGTGTGCATTAATTGCCATAATTAATCGTTCTAGAGCAAAATGTTGCATAATATAAGGAAAGCCTTTTCCTTCTTCACCCATTAAATTTTCTAGAGGTATTTCAACATTATCAAATGCAATTTCCGCAGTATCCGATGCTCTCCACCCTAATTTATCTAATTTTGTTGATGAGATTCCTTTTAGATTGGTATCCATCAGAAAAATACTAATCCCTTTGTTTCCAAGCTCCGGACTTGTTTTTGCGGCAACAACATAATAATCCGCATAAACACCATTTGTGATAAATGTTTTAGAACCATTAATAACATATTTATCTCCTCTTTTAACAGCAGTTGTCCTCATGCCAGCTACATCACTTCCTCCAAAAGGTTCGGTAATACACAAAGCACCTATTTTATCTCCAGAAATACTTGGCGCTAAATAATCTTGTTTGATTCGTTCATCTCCTTCCGCATTTAAATGAGTCATTGCTAAATAAGCATGCGCCCACATAGCAGCTGCAAAACCAGAAGATTTTATTTTTTGAAGTTCTTCTAAAAAAACAACAGTATAAAATAAATCCAAGTTTAAACCTCCATAAGCCTCAGGATAATTGATTCCGAAAAAGCCCATTTCACCAAATTTCTTCCAAATAAAGCGTTCGATTGTACCTGTTTTTTCCTTAATCAGGCTTG
>CAIRMK010000385.1 GCA_903879645.1 uncultured Bacteroidota bacterium | reverse complement strand
TTATCAATAGTAGCGATACTATCTCTAAAATCTTCGTCTGGCAATTTTGACATTGTATTTATTTTTTAATAACCTACAAGTCCCGATAGAAATCGGGACTTGTATCATTATTTATTTTACAGCTACTACTTTGGTAGCCACTTTAGTGGTATCAGTTGCTGCGGGTTGGGCTGCTCCTTTTGGCGCTTCTTCATCCACCCATTTTTTAGCTTCTGGCTCTGTTGGTTTTGGATTCAATGGTTTAGTACCTTGAAGTGATAACACATAACTAGCCACTTTTTGAATATCGGTTGGTTTAATCGTAGCCTTCCAAGAAATCATTCCTTTTCCGTCACGACCACCTTCCATAATAGTGTTGAATACATTTTTAATACCTCCACCATTAATCCACATGTCGTCAGTTAAGTTAGGTCCGATTTGACCTCCTGCATCGGGACGGTGACAAGGAATACAATTTTTCATAAAAATGTCTTTCCCTGCAGCAATACTTGGTGCATCAGTCAATAAAGTAACTTTATCTTTACTCATCTGATCCGGTGCGGTTTTGTTGTATTCAGCGACTGCAATTTTAGCAGCGGCCACTTCTTTATCAAATTCTTGCGCTTGGGTATCGCCACCCATAATCTCAAAACGAACTAAATAAACAACAGCAAAAAGAATAGTACAGTAGAACAAGTACACCCACCATGGTGGCAATACGTTATCCAACTCTTTAATGCCATCGTAGTTGTGATCCAACATCACGTCAGCCTCTTGCTCTATTTCATTAGAACGAGTTAGTTTTTTAATAATATTTTTATAAAAAGCACTTTCCGTAAAAGGTAACGATTGTGCCTCATCCAATTGTTTTTTCTGCTCCTCAGTCAACAAGTGATACGTCACTTTGTCAACAGCACTCACTACAATTTCTATAGCAATCAAAAGGAATAGAAATACACCCAAAAACAACAACACCATGGGATACTTTATAAAAGCGGGTTGGTTTCCTGAGTCGATAAAATATTCCATTGCACCAAATACGATGGCAAATATCAATGGAACTCTTACGTATGATGGAATTAATTTTTTCATAGTATAAATGGTTATGATGATTAATCTTTAATTGGTAATTCGCTTAATTCTTTAATTTTATCTTTTTTATAGGTAAACACCCAGAAAAAAAGACCTACAAAGAAGCTAAAACAGATGAGTAACGAAATGATAGGGTATACAGCGACACCGGCTATAGTTTCTAGACTTTGTTGTACAAACTTTAACATGGCTTCTTATTTTTTAACTTTAATATCAGTTCCAAGACGTTGTAAGTACGCAATCATAGCCACAATCTCTCTGTCTTTCATCGGTACGAATTTCTCTCCTTTAGCCGCTGCTTTTTGTTTACTTTCTTCATACGATTTCACAAAGTCAGGGTCATTAGTCAAGTTTTTCTCAATAGCCGCTGCTTGTGTTTGAATGCTTTGTTGCGCATTGGCAATATCAGCATCAGTATAAGGAACACCTAAAGATTTCATCGCTTTCATTTTAGTCTCAGTCAAAGAGTAATCCATTGGTGAATTATCATACAACCAAGTATACGCTGGCATAATAGAACCTGGTGAGGTACTTCTTGGATCCCACATGTGGTTGAAATGCCAATTGTCATTGTATTTTCCTCCTTCTCTATGCAAATCCGGACCGGTACGTTTAGAACCCCATAAGAATGGGTGATCGTAAACATATTCCCCAGCTTTAGAATAATCACCATAACGCGCTACTTCAGAACGGAACGGACGAATCATTTGTGAGTGACAACCCACACAACCTTCACGGATGTATAAATCACGTCCTTGTAATTCAAGCGGTGTATACGGTTTAACAGAAGGTATCGTTGGTATATTAGATTTTACCATAATAGTAGGGATAATTTGAATAATACCTCCAATCAAAATAGCTACAGTAGCTAACAAGGTCAATTGAATTGGTCTTCTTTCTAACCATCCGTGCCATTTTTCACCTTTTAATCTTCCGGCAGTTATTTTTTGTAACGCAGGAGCTTCAGCCAATTCATCCTCAACAGCAGAACCTTGTTTCACTGTTTTGATAATGTTGTACACTAATACAAGCGTACCTATTAGATATAACGTACCTCCCACAGCTCTCAACCAATACATCGGCATGATTTGCGTTACGGTTTCAAGGAAGTTACCATATTGTAGCGTTCCGTCTGGTTTGAATTGTTTCCACATAGAAGCTTGAGTAAACCCTGCAACATACATTGGCAATGCATAGATAATGATACCTAATGTTCCAATCCAGAAATGGAAGTTGGCTAATTTTTTAGAGAATAATTCGGTTTTAGTCATTCTAGGAATTACCCAGTAGATAATACCAAAACACATAAATCCGTTCCAAGCTAAGGCTCCAACGTGTACGTGGGCAATAATCCAATCCGTAAAGTGGGCAATAGCATTCACATTTTTAAGAGACAACATCGGTCCTTCAAACGTAGCCATACCATAACCGGTAATCGCTACTACGAAGAATTTCAATACTGGTTCTTCTCTTACTTTATCCCAAACACCTCTTAAAGTTAATAATCCATTAATCATACCACCCCAAGATGGTGCAATCAACATCACAGAGAATACAACACCTAAATTTTGTGCCCAGTCTGGAAGAGATGAGTACAACAAGTGGTGAGGTCCTGCCCAGATGTATAAGAAGATTAAAGACCAGAAGTGAATAATAGACAATCGATAAGAATATACTGGACGATTCGCTGCTTTAGGAACAAAGTAGTACATCAATCCTAAGAAAGGGGTTGTCAAGAAAAAGGCAACCGCATTGTGTCCGTACCACCATTGTACTAAGGCATCTTGTACCCCAGCGTAAACAGAATACGATTTCATAGCGGAAACCGGTAACTCCAAACTATTAAAGATATGAAGTACGGCAACAGTCACAAACGTAGCGATATAAAACCAAATAGCTACATACAAGTGACGCTCTCTTCTTTTTAAGATGGTTCCAATCATGTTGATACCAAATACTACCCAAATTAAGGCAATAGCAATATCAATAGGCCATTCTAATTCGGCATACTCTTTAGAACTGGTATAGCCTAAAGGAAGTGAAATAGCAGCGGCTACGATAATTAATTGCCATCCCCAGAAGTGAAGATTACTTAAAAAATCGCTGAATAATCTCGCTTTAAGCAAACGTTGTAAGGAATAATAAACTCCCGCAAACATAGCGTTTCCTACAAAGGCAAAAATAACCGCATTAGTGTGTAAAGGTCTCAATCGGCCAAAACTTAAAAACGATACTCCGTGTGTTAAGCTTGGGAAAAGAAACAGAACGGCTAAAATCAGCCCTACTAACATTCCAACTACACCGAAAACGATACTGGCGTAGAGAAATTTCTTTACAATTTTGTTGTCGTAATAAAATTGTTGCATTTCCATAATTAAATTGGTTTTTGTTCTTCTTTTTTGTTTGTGTTTATTGTGGTTTTAATTTTCAGTTCATCGTCAAAAAGCATTCTGACGGAAGGGGTATAATCGTCATCAAACTGTCCACTTCTTACCGCTCTAATGAAAGCGTATAGAAAGACAATTGCAACCAGTATACTGATGGAGATTAATAAATAAATGACACTCATACCTTAAATTTGTGTTAACAAAGTTACTTCTACTCGTTTTTAAAAAATATGATATTTATCATACTGAATATTCTGGATGGAAATTATTACAATTGCAACTTAAAAAAGTTACATAATTCTATTTTTTTGTTGCATAAATCGTACTCATTACAGTAACAAAACTTACAATCGTTATCGTGCTCAACGGCATGATAATAGCCGCCACTATCGGATGCAAATTGCCCGTTACCGCAAAGCTCAATCCTACTACATTATATAGTAAGGAAAGGGTGAAACTCATATATATTGTTTTCATGGCATTCTTAGAGAACTTCATAAAAAAGCCAATTTTTTGAAACTGCGATGCATCCAATATCCCATCGCAAGCGGGTGAAAACACATTGACATTCTCTGAAATGGAGATGCCAATATTACTTTGGGCTAAGGCGCCTGAGTCATTCAACCCATCGCCCACCATCATCACATTCTTTCCTTGTTGTTGCAATTGTTCTATATAGGCTAACTTTTGTTCGGGGGTCTGATTGAATACTAAGGTAGTACTCGCCGGTAACATTTTCTCTAATATCTTGCGTTCTCCATCATTATCACCTGATAATACCACTAGCGTATAGCTTTTGGCCAATCGCTCAAACAGTTGCTCCAATCCGGCACGGTACTGGTTGTTGAATACATAACTTCCTTTATAGACGCCATTGATTTCTAGATGCACTTTGGTTTTCTTATGGGTGTTCTCACTCATGTGCGCCAAGAATTGCGAAGAACCTAATTTAATAGTGCCTGCTTCAAAGGTGGCATAGATGCCT
>CAIRMK010000384.1 GCA_903879645.1 uncultured Bacteroidota bacterium | reverse complement strand
TTTGATTTAGTGATATATAAAATAGCATGTACGCCATCTTCATCAAAAAGTTGTAGTTGAATAAGCAATGGAATTTTTTTACCTAGTGGTGTGCAATAATCCATTGTGATTTTCAAATTTGAGGGTAAGGAATCAAAATTAATATCTGGAAAAAGAAAAACAATTGGCTTTGTTTCTAATAAAGTGGATTGAATACCTAATAGTTGGCACACTAAATCATTAACTTGAACAATAGAAAAATCACTGTCAAGAAGAATGGCAGGAAGTGGAAAAGTATGAAAAAGTTTTGATATATTCACAGTACACAACAGATTAAGGAATATAAATATATCAAAATAAAAATAGTATTTTTAAATATTATATTATTTTTCGACGAACCGACACTATAACATTAAATATGTGCATTTCATCTATAAAAAAACCAACGTTCAAAAAAACATTAGTTATAATAGTGGAAATTATAAAATTATAAATCAACAAAGCATAGATGTGATTTATTTATTTTTAAATAAATTTATAAGTAAACAAGTACCTAGATATTATACTTTTTTATTTAGAGCAGCACTCATTTCTAAAGAAATAGCTGAACGTTCCATTTTTAATTTTCCTGACATAGTTTCAACAACAACTGTAGTTTCAGCAAGCTCAGCAATTTTTCCATGTAGTCCGCTTTTAGTAATGATTTTATCACCTACTTTTAAACTTTTCTCAAATTCCTTTTCTTTTTTAGCCCTTTTTTGTTGTGGCATAATCATGAAGAAATACATTACCGCAAACATTAAAAGAATGTACCCCATTGAACCAAATTGTCCCATAATTCCTGTTATTTAATTATTATTTTATTTATATTAAGCCTCGTCCAGCTTTATTTATTTTATTATTTGTCTGAAAATGTTTGACAAGATTATCTAAAATTCCATTGATAAAAATACTGCTTTTAGGTGTTGAATATTCTTTGGCTAGTTCTAAATATTCATTAATTGTAACTTTAAAGGGAATAGAAGGGTATTTTAAAAACTCACAGATTGCCATTTTTAAAATTATGGTATCCAGCTCAGCGATACGTTCAAAATCCCAATTAGGGGTTTTATCGATAAATTCTTTGGTCAATTCAGCATCATTCAAAACAGTTTTTCTGAATAGTGAAATTGAGAATTCTTTGTCTTCTTCATCTTTATAGGCAACAGGAACTTTAATTGAATCTGCATCGGCAGTCATATGTCTTAATTGTTTTACAATTAAAGTATTTACTACAGGAATATCATCTACCCATGTCAATTTGAAATCTTCTAAATAAGAATATAATTTTTCATTTGGGGCAATAATTTCTGAGAATATATCTACAACAAAAAAACGTTCTTCTTCAAAAGTAACTGTTTTTTTAGCCATATATTTTTGAAATAATTCACTTTTCTTAATGTCTTGTAAAAGCATTAAAATAGTATCATCATTGGATTGCCAATTGTTTATTTTATTTTTTTCAAGAGCACTATGCAACGAATTACTTTCGTCTAAAGCTACTAAAATAGGATTATTAATAAATCTCAGATTAGGATTACGCTCTTCTGAAGTAGCCAAGTGTTTTTTTTGTGCTAAATCTATATATTCTATTTCCTTTTTTCGGATTTCAACTAACGAAGACAGCAAGATGAGATACAAATCTATGATGTTTTCTAAACTAACTTGTAAAAACTTTTGTTGTTTTTCAAGGTTGTCTGATCCACTTTGGTGCATAGCATAAATGGATTGCATGACTTTAATTCTGATATGTCTTCTGTTTAACACGGATAAGAACTTTTTGATTTGGATAAAATTAACAAAGCGAAAGACACTACTCTTTCGCTTTGCAAAAATAAAACTATTTTAATTAAACAGTACTCTTATTTGAAACTTTCTTTTTTTCTTTGAGCGATTCTATTCTCAGCAATAGCCATTGCCGCTTTCTGAGGAGTTAAGTTATTCGCTTTAGCATAATTAAAAATTTCTAAAGTAGTATTGTAAATATTTTCTGTTCTTCTCATAGACTCAGCTTTATCATAATGTGCGATTTCAGCATAAACATTTATGATTCCACCAGCATTAATTAAGAAATCGGGAGCATAAACAATACCTCTTTCTTGAAGAATAGGTCCATGCGTATTTTCGTTCGCTAATTGATTGTTTGCTGCACCAGCGATGACTTTAGCTTTAATTTTATAAACTGTATCATCATTAATTGTAGCACCTAACGCACAAGGAGCATAGACATCTACATCTGCAGTATATAAATCATCACCTGAGTATATCGCTGCACCATATTTTTTACCCACTTCAATTAGTTTGTCTTCATTTATATCAGCAATTTGAACCAGGGCGCCTTCTTTTGTTAAATAATCTACTAAAGTTTCACCAACATGTCCAATACCTTGTACAAGAATTCTTTTTCCTTCTAATTTATCAGAACCAAATTGGTAGTTAGCGGCTGCTTTCATCCCCATATACACTCCATAAGCAGTTACGGGCGATGGATTTCCAGACCCTCCACGCGATTCAGAGATTCCAGTAACATAAGGAG
>CAIRMK010000383.1 GCA_903879645.1 uncultured Bacteroidota bacterium | reverse complement strand
GAATTCGATTTTTTTGACAAAGAGGGATGGCCTCATTTCAAAGTAAAAGAAGAATTGCCTCCACTAAAAGCAGGCGAACAAACTATTTTAATGAAAGACGCCATTGTGAATTATTTCGTTGAAAAAGAACTTATTGACTAGTTTTCAGTCATAGTCACTGTTTCAGGTAAGTTAATCTCTGAAAACTGTGACTGCGACTGTTTACTTTCAACAAAAATCCCTAAATTTGCCCTTCAAAGAAAGACCGATGATTGATAAGATTAAACAACATATTGAGGAAGCTAAAGCATTCAACGAAAAAAACAAAGAATCTTTAGAACAATTTCGTATAAAATATTTGGGAAGCAAAGGCTTGTTGAAAGAACTTTTCACCGAATTCAAAAACATTCCAAACGAACAGAAAAAAGACTTTGGTCAAGTAATCAATACGCTAAAAGCGGTGGCTGAAGAACGGGTAAAAACCATTCAAGAAGAACTGGAAAGCAAAGAAGAAATCAAAGGATTTTATGGAGATGTATCGCGCCCTGGGGAGCCCATCCAAATAGGTTCTCGTCATCCAATTTCTATTGTTAAAAATCAAATCATCGATATCTTTTCTACCATTGGATTCAATGTTTCCGAAGGTCCAGAAATCGAAGACGATTGGCATAATTTTACCGCATTAAACTTGCCAGAATACCATCCGGCTCGCGATATGCAAGACACTTTTTTCGTGCAAACCAATCCTGATGTGTTGTTGAGAACACACACCTCATCAGTGCAAGTGCGATACATGGAAAACAATAAACCACCTATTCGTACTATTTCTCCCGGAAGAGTTTTTAGAAATGAGGCCATTTCGTCAAGGTCACATTGTATTTTCCATCAAGTGGAAGGTTTGTATATTGACAAAGACGTTTCGTTTGCCGATTTAAAGCAAACCTTACTTTATTTCACCAAAGAAATGTTTGGCAAATCTAAAATTCGTTTGCGTCCTTCTTATTTCCCATTTACCGAACCAAGTGCGGAAATAGATATCTATTGGGGATTAAAAACCGAAACCGATTACCGTATCACTAAAGGAACAGGATGGTTAGAAATTGGCGGTTGTGGTATGGTAGATCCTAATGTGCTTAAAAATTGTGATATCGATCCCAATGAATTCTCAGGCTTTGCCTTCGGAATGGGAATTGAACGTATAGCTATGCTATTACACCAAATTGGAGACATTAGAATGTTTTTTGAAAATGATGTTCGTTTCTTAGAACAATTTAAATCAAGTATATAATTCAGTCGAAAGTCAAATGTCATTAAGTCTTAAAGAAATTTTTGAGGCATTTGACATTTGGCTTTCAAACTTTTGACTAAAATGAAATCTGACATCAACATCCCAGAAGTAGAAAATGTATTCCTAGCAGCCGTTCAAGAATGGAGCGACGACTTCATGGAAAAAGTATGGTATGTTTATCTTATCAATGACTCCGACTTTGATTTAGAAGGCGTAATGGTCGTTTCCAAAGCTTTTGGAACAGTAGATGGTGAAATGAAAAAAACGTCGCTTTTGCGTCATGCTTTTCCTCATATACCTTCTGTTTCAGTTGTGAAAATTGAAATGGTAGAAACCAACGTACTTAGGTTAAACAATGAATTCATGGTGACTTATTTTATTGGAAATACCTTATACGATAAAAAATTCATCTTTCGTGCTCAAACCATAACTCCAGATTATGTAGAGGAAGTACCTATATTGTTTGTTGACGGTGTAATAGTAAGGTAGTTATTTTTTCTCCGAATTTTCTCGTTTCACTTTTTGCTTCCAATTGTAATAGCCCAAAAGGAATATACCAGTTACAATATAAAAAAAGGCTCTGATATAATTGTTAGGGTTGGCTAATTGTTCTGAAAATGGTTTTTCTTTCAATTCATAAAATGACATAAACAAAACCATAAAAACACCCCAAAGGCCACCCGATTTAATCTGATATTTCCATCTTTC
>CAIRMK010000382.1 GCA_903879645.1 uncultured Bacteroidota bacterium | reverse complement strand
GAAACAGCAGAAAATCCAAAATCATCTCCAGCATCAAACTCCTGTGCTAGTTTATCAAAATCGATGAGTGCCATAATTTACCTTTAATATAATTTTCCAAATGGACCATACTTATCATTATCTTTCTTCTGACTAGCAATTATAATTTTTGTTCCAAGTTCATTTCTTTTTTTATCCGATAATGAAGCTAAACCAGCAAAAATATCAATCTGTATACACTTATTGTTTGCTGTAACAGGTTTACCGTTTTCGACATTCATAAAATATTTTGTCATATTTTCCAAAAATTCTTTATCTGTGGTTATACCTGTTTTTATTTTTTTATTACGATTTATGATTTGAAATTTTTTCAAGAATTCATCTTGACGTTTCATAAATTCTGTTGAATTTTGTGGATAATCTAATGCAGATTTACTAGCTAAGGGTATTTTATACTGATTGAATAATTCTCTAACAATGGAAATTTCAGCTTTACCTAATCTGGAACTTTTAGCCGCTGATGATTTGGCCTCAAACTTTGTGTAAGAGTATTTGGAACCACTCTGTGCACCAATCTCAATCGTAAAATCTACTTTATTTCCATCTTGATAGCCCTGTAAAACAAAATATGAATATTTGTTATTAGGTGATAGAGAATCTGCACTTTTTAATGATAAATCACATTTCATTGTAATTGTTTCATAATCTGGATGTTTGACATCTTTAAATTCAGCCTTAGAAACATTGACTTCTTCATACTTAGCTTCTTTGCCAGAAACTTTCTTGAGTGAAACACCAACAACAATCCTATCCTTAAATAGTGTTCTTAGGTACTGGTTTAATTGCTCAATGGTACTATAATCTCCTGATTTGATTAATTTTTCAATATCCGAAATAACTTTTTTTTGATTTTTTATACACCATATGTCAGCTGGATCCCAATTATCTTTTTTTGAAATTCCAAATTTATTCATAACTAAATTACTAATATACTCCATGAATCCATGTTCTCTATTAAATTCACTAAATTTAACATCTGAGAATTCTTGCAACATCTTTTTTTGTTGTTTATAGAAATTTTTTAACCAAGCAACATCTATATCAGGATAAATTCCGTTAGCTCCACCCAATTCTGGATATTTTGGGTCTTTTAGAATATCTTCCCAAGTATTATATTTTTTATTTTCTTTCAAGGCTCTACGAAAGATCCAAGCTGAACCTAATTCTTGCCGCCTTGTTAGTTTTGCGTCCTGAGCCATTTCTTACCTAATGATTTGAATATCTTTACCTGAAGTCCAGATTTCGAGTTCTGTCCTCAATCTACCCTCAGTTTTAAGGGTTTCGTATCTATTTATAGCTTTACTCCGCCACCATTCGATAACATTACTCAATTCATGTTTATCATAGTTTTCACCAGGTAAGAGTACATCTGTTTTACAATTCATGTAATCTACTGTATTCTTAAATCCATAATCGGAAGTATAATATCTTTTTTTCTCTGTCAACTTTTTAGCGTTCTCAATCGTTATGTTGAAAGCATCACCTTCAGTTGTTCCTTTTAGAGCGGCTTTTGTTAAGGCAATTATTTTGGTAAAGGTTCTTAACTTTCTACTGGTACTTGATGTATCACCAGCTAACAAATCTCCAGTAATATTCTCCACATAACCTTTTAAGTCATGGTATCTTTGTCCGTGCATCATGGGTACCATATCAGATTCGGTCAATCCCCTAAAACGAATATAGGGCTTCATGCCATCATATTGAGATACTGATTTTGTGGTACCATACAAACTGGTAGTTTCGAATAGGCATAGATTCATACCATATTTTTTATTACAGATTTCTCTTACTGTATGATGGAAAAGAGCTGGTCAATGATCCGCCCGTTCGTTGCGCGGGGGTTCGTGGAACAACAAATCTGATAATCTGCG
>CAIRMK010000381.1 GCA_903879645.1 uncultured Bacteroidota bacterium | reverse complement strand
GCAGGATTTAGTTCTCTATTAAACGGAAAACTGCGACTGAAAACTATCTCAACTCTTTGATGGCATCTTCTTGAATCCAGCCTGTAGTTTCGTCTGTTAATTGTACTTTTTTCCAATTGGCAACGCTTTCTAAGACATAGACTTTGGTTCCTTCATGAAGTAAAATGGTTTCTGAGGATATTGCCTTTGGTTCCCCTTTTACAGAGGCGTTTTCTGCAAATACAATAGCAGGCTTATCAGTTGAAATTCTGTTTTTTTCATAAATTCCAGCAAAAACACTTACTGCAATTCCAACCAAAACCAGAAACATTCCAGAAAAATAGATTCGTTTTTTGAAAGCAGTTCCTGAGAAATAATAACCAATAAAGAATCCTAAAAATACAAAAGCGAAAACCACTGCTATCCAAGCCCAAGTATCATAATAATATTTGGCAGTAAAGTCTTCTATCACTTTGTTGAACCCCACTTTTGGAACGACTTTGATATCGTCAATAGTCATTTTACGAGCAAAATCGAGATTGGTTTTTATCTCGCTATCATTTGGATTGAGCTGCAATGCCTTTTCATAATTGTAAATTGCTGGAGCTATTTTATGCAATTTATAATAGCAATTTCCAAGGTTGAAATAGATTTCTGCCGACTGTTTTCCAGAAGCAATAACACTCTCATAGTTGTTAATTGCCCCTTGAAAATTTTCTTTTTGGTACGCTTGATTTCCATTTTCAAAAGCATTTTGAGCCCAAAACACTTGAGAAAAGAATAAAAATATATAGATTATTTTCTTCATGGTTATGTAATTTGCTTTTCTAAATTGGATATGATTTCGACTGCTTTATCATAATCTTGTTGAATAGTCACGCTGGTGGAAGGTGCGTATCGCGCAAAATCACAATTTTCAGTAAGGTCGATAAAATCTGATACTGTTTCGGAATTGGCATTTCTAGAAAGCAAGATTTCTTTGATTTTATCTTTGCTCATATCTGATGTTTCAATGCTTAATTTGGCTTTTAAGAAATTGTGCATTGCTTTTTCCAAAGCGATATAAAATGGTTCTTTGTTGTTGATTTGTTTTTGTGCTTCCGATAAATATTTTTTAGCCAAAGCATTTGATTTTTTCTTTTTGTTGCCCACTATATCGGCATCATCCGCTTCTTTTCGTTTTCTGAAAAGGATTAATGCTGGTATTCCTAAAAAAGGCAAAATCATCAAGGAATAAAACAATCCCGACCCTAAAAAATCTTTAGAAACCATAGGTTTTAAAGTGGTTTTTTGTTTGATGTAAGCAAATGCTTTATTGCTTGTTGTTGCCACTTTAGATGTTCCTGAAACTATTGGAGCAGCATTTGATAGCCCTGGTCCATCTAACACATTAAGCATAATTTCGGGAGAAGCAATGGTTTTATAAGTTCCCGAACTCAAATCGAAATAGGTAAAATGCATCGGTTTAATCGGAAAATTACCTTTTGACTGCGGAATAATAGTGTATTTGTCAGCGATGCTTCCTGTCATTCCTGTTAAGGGTGTAGTCACATTTTCGGAATGTTCCGGGTCATACATTTCTAGTGTTGATGGCACTTCTGGTTTTGGTAAGCTGAATAATTTCAAATTCCCTGTGCCTGTAACACTAACATTCAAATTTAATGATTCTCCAAATTTCAATCCTGTTCTTGATGGGGTTACTTTGAAATTAAATTTACCAACGGCACCCGAAAAATCTTTTGGTTTCCCAGCTTCAGGCAATGGTTTTACCGTAATCACTTTACTTCCTGCAGAAACTCTTTTACTATCTTCTACAATTTGTACTTGTCCAAAAAAATTAGGTCTGCCTCTCGGCACTTGACAATCGATATCTAATGAAAGAGGCTCTATCTCAAGCTTTCCTGCTTTTTGAGGATAGAGTACTGTTTTTCTTAAAACTACATATCGATATCGCTCCCCTTTGAACATCCCTTCTTGAGGAACCAATTGTTTGATGTCGATGTTCTGACTCCAAAAATCATTATACTTTGGTTTGTTTAATTCTTTCCAATTGGTAATTCCGATGTTGTAACTGAAATACAATTTGTAAACTACCGTAATTGGCTCGTTAACATAAGGATTGGTTTTTGAAATATCGGCTACTAAATAAAGGTTATTATCCGCTCGAACCGTTGCTGGTTCGTTAGGATCATTTGGTTGTTGAACAGCATCATTTACATTAATTTTAATGGGGAGTGTTTTATACTGCTGCCCATTGATTTCAATTACCGCTTGTCTAATAACTAAACTTCCTTTTTTTAAAGGCAATAGAATATAGGTATATGATTTTTGGAAAGAGCTTCTACCATTAATCCAAGACTGACTAATGGATTGGCTAGGCCCTCCAACGACTCTAAATCCGCAGGCTTCAAAATTTGGTGGAACAAAATTATCACCATCTTCATTCATTGAAAATTCAATTCGGACTCTTTCGTTTAATCCCAAGGTATTTTTGCTCACATTGGCTTCAAATTTTACTTGAGCCAATAAGCAGTTTGTTATAAATAAAACTAGTATTACAATTATTCTTTTCATTTTATGCTGAATTTATTTCAGTATCTCTTTTTCAATTCTATCGATTACCAATCTTTTTCAGGTTTTTTCGGGTTGGCCTGTACTTTTTGAGCGTTAACTTTTTCTTGAACTTTCTTTTCTTCGTTATTTACAGCATCCAAAAGGTTGTCAATTCTTTGTTTTGAAGCCCCACTTGGTTTAGGTTGTGGTTTCTCTCCTTTATCTTTGCCTTGCTTATCCTTTCTATCGTTACCGTCTTTTTTATCTTTATTTTTATCCTTATTATCGTCCTTCTTATCTTTTTTGTCGTCCTTTTTATCTTTATTAGGATCTTTCTTATCGTCCTTTTTGTTTTTATCTTTATCCTTGTTTTTATCTTTATTCTTGTCGTTTTTAGGCGGGTTTTCCTTTAGCATTTTCTTTGCTAAAGCATAATTATAACGCGTTTCCTCATCAGATGGATTATTTCGCAAAGCATTTTTATAGGCTTCTACAGCATTAGAATAATCTTTTTCTTTCATCATTGAATTTCCAAGATTGTGATAGGCCTGATGCTTTTCTAGTTTGGTTTTAGCCTCTTTTATAGCTTTTTCAAATTGATGTTTCGCTTCTGCCGGTTGATTTTGTTTATAAATTGTTGTTCCTAAATTATATGAAGCTATTGACTTTTTTTTGAATTTAGCTTGCGATAATCTATAGTTGGCTTCAGCATCGACATAGTTTTTGGCAGCAAACTTATCGTTGCCTTCCGGCAAATATTTATCTTTCTCTTGCGCTTTTGAAACGAATGAGATTAGAATTATTATGTAGGTGAGTATTTTTTTCATTTTTTTTTAAAATTCAATAAAGAATACTATCTATGTTCTTTATTCTCTACTTTCTTTTTCCTCATTAAATAAATTCATTTTTCTTACCCATTTTGTTTTTCTTTCTGTCAAGAAAATATCCAAAAACAATAGAAAGAAACCAAAACCTAAAAACCATTGAAATTGTGATTTAAAATCGGCCATCATTGTTCCTTCAAATTCGGTTTTTTGAGTATTGTCTAAAACCTTTTTTACATAATCCAAAACGGCTTTGGTGGAATTCCCATCAACATAACCCCCTCCTTTAGTGCTTTTTGCAATGGCAGATAAAACAGCGGCATTTCTTTTGGTAATAACCACTTGATTGTCTTTATCTTTTTGATAGCTTTCTACAATTCCATTTCTTTTCAAAGGAATTGGCCCTCCATTTTCTGTTCCTACACCCACCGTAACAATCTTTAATCCTAATTTTTGAGCATTTTCAGCTGCGTTTTGAGCGTTATCTGAATGATCTTCCCCATCAGAAATTATTACTAATAGTTTGTTGGTTTTGTCTTTTTTATCAAAAAAATTGTTTGTGGCTAAATCAATAGCTTGATCAATAGAAGTTCCTTGCGAGGAAATCATTCCCGGATTCAT
>CAIRMK010000380.1 GCA_903879645.1 uncultured Bacteroidota bacterium | reverse complement strand
GTAAAAAAAAACACTTATAAAAAAATACCTTTTAGTGCCAAAAAGGGGTGTTATTTTGTAAAAATGATGGGGATTATTTAAAATAAACTAATTTTTTATAATTTTAATTCAGAATTAAATACTAATAGAGTGCTCAAACCAATTCATAATGAACTGATTTTTGTTTTATATACAAATTGCAACTATGTTTTCTTTTAAGCAAAAACTATGATACTACCGTTATAGTTTTTTGTTTTACAAGAATAGTATTTTTATTATTTTTGCCTTCTTAGGGTTCAGATTCATAAAAATAATAGTACTATTTCATCATGAAAAACAAAGAATTAGCTCCATCACAGCAAAAGACACTTATAGCAACACTGCAACAACGTTTTGAAAAAAACACGCACCGTCATATAGGAATAGAATGGAGTGGGGTGCAAGCAAAACTAGAAACTAACCCTGCTAAAATGTGGACTCTGAATGAAATGGAACAAACAGGCGGCGAACCTGATGTCATAGGATATGATCAGCAGACCCATGAATATATTTTTTGTGACTGTGCTACTGAAAGCCCAAAAGGACGTCGAAGTTTGTGTTATGATAGAGAAGCATTAGACGCCAGAAAAGAATTTAAACCTGTAAACAGCGCCATCGATATGGCAGCTGAAATAGGCATTGAAATCTTAACCGAAACCGAATACAGAGCCTTACAGCAATTGGAAAAATTTGACATGAAAACCTCCAGCTGGATACAAACCCCATCAGAAATCAGAAAACTGGATGGTGCCATCTTTGCCGATTTTCGTTACAATACTGTGTTCGTTTACCACAATAGCGCCCCATCCTATTATGCCGCTAGAGGATTTAGAGGTTCACTACGAGTGTAATCTGAAGTTTAATTATTAAAACGTCAGTTCGTTTTTTGTGCAGTGAAAACGAAACAAAAAATGTATCGAGAACCTTTTTTAATAAAATTTTATATAGGAAATCAAACGGAACACTAACCTCGGTGGCTAAGGTGTTACATTGAGGCGCTCGAAATAATCTCGAAGCCGCTGTCCACTAATCTCATTCTTTAAAATACTTCTGCATCAAAACCAAAAAATCATGCTTGTTGATGGGTTTTGAAATATGATCATTGCAACCAACATCCAAAGTCATTTGAATATCATCAATAAGACCATAAGCCGTTTGAGCAATGATAATTACGTCTTTATTAAATGCTCGAATCAATTGAGTGGCTTCATAACCACTCATGATAGGCATTTTCATGTCCATCATAATCAAGTCAATATCGGGGTTTTGTTGCGCTGCTGCTACGGCAGCTTCTCCGTTAGAAACATTGATGATTTCTTTGTTAAAAGAGGTTACTATTTTATTGATGAACAGTTTAGAAATTTCATCATCTTCTGCAATCAGAATTTTTAATTTCTTCAAATGAATCGCAATTTCGGCATCTTTTGCGCCATTCTCAGTAGTGCTATTAGCTTCGTTAGCTTTTTGATAAGGAATCGTAAAATAAAACGTACTTCCTTTTCCTTCTTCACTATCTACACATATAGTACCCCCAAGCATTTCCACAAAGGCTCTTGAAATAGACAATCCCAAACCTGCCCCTTGTTTGGCCATTTTATCCGTGATATCGGCTTGAATAAAACGTTCAAACACATCTTCTTGTCGGTCTTTTGGTATGCCAATGCCGGTGTCTTTTACAAAAAACTCTAGGAAATCATCTTTTTTAGCATAGCCGAATTCAATATAACCTTCATGGGAATATTTAATAGCATTCTTAACCAAATTAATCAAAATGGCAAAAATCTTTTCTCTATCAGTCTCAATCATAGAGGCTTCAGAAGGCAAACTTTTAGTACAGGATAATTTCATTCCTTTGGCTTCCACCTCGGGTTTAAAAAAAGTAAACACATAATCGATTTGGTCATTGATATTGGAAGCCGCTTTATGAATGGTCATCAATCCCGACTCGATTTTAGAAATATCGATGATATCATTGATGATATTCAACATTCGAACCCCACTTTTCTCAATAATATCAATGTATTCTTTTTGTTGCTGCCCCGTAAGCATCGGTTCTTTCAACAATCCCACAAAACCAAGAATGCCGTTCATCGGGGTGCGAATTTCATGACTCATGTTGGCGAGGAACGCCGACTTCAATCGGTCGCTTTCTTCCGCATGGTTTTTTGCCAAAATCAATTCTTCGTTTTGTATTTCTATTTCTTGATTTTTGAGCTGTAATAAAAACTCAGAATATTTTTTATAAGTAATGTCTTCTTTGATGGCAATATAATGCGTAGTAATCCCATCGGAGTTTATAATAGGCGATATAGTAGCCGATTCCCAATACAACTCACCATTCTTTTTTCGGTTGTGAAATTCGCCATGCCATTCTTCGCCCACCTT
>CAIRMK010000379.1 GCA_903879645.1 uncultured Bacteroidota bacterium | reverse complement strand
TCTCCGATACCGATATTATTAATTTTGCTAATATCACGTGGGATCATTTCTATGCACACACCGATATTACTTCACTTGACGGAAGTATTTTCAAGAAAAGAACCGCGCACGGTTACTTCATTTTGGCAGCAGCAGCAGGTTTGTTTGTGTATCCAAATAAAGGTCCAGTTGCCGCGAATTATGGATTGGAAGAATGTCGTTTCTTGCGACCAATTTACCACAACGATACAGTGTATGTGCGTTTAACGTGCAAACAAAAAGTGGATAGAGATGTGGCTTCAGCCGAACACCCGAGTGGCATTGTAAAATGGTTTGTAGAGGTGTTTGATACCAATGATGAATTGGTAGCTGTAGCGACTATTCTAACAATGGTTCAGAAAAAACAAGAAGTTTTTGTGGAAATGACCGATGAAAAGATTGCAGCAATTTTAAACCAATTAACGGAAGATGCTAAACCGCAATGGGGTATTTTGACACCACAGCATTTGTTGGAACATTTGGAGGAAGGATACAAAATTCTTTCGGGAGCTATTCAAGATTTTGAGATTGCAACCCCCGAAAAGATTTTAGATAAAGTGCATAATTCGTTGTATAATTATGATAAATTCCCAAAAGGAACCCAATTTCCAACGATGAAAAAAGGCGAATTGGAAGAGTTGGTTCATTCTGATTTTGCCACAGCAAAAGCGAAATTTTTAGAGGCAAGAGAACAATATAAAACCTTTTTCAAAGAAAATCCAGAAGCGGTTTTAAAGAATATGGTCTTTGGAGAATTAAACAAATATGAATCGTATTTATTAGAACGAAAACATTTGAATCATCATTTTGAACAGTTTGGAATTTTGTAGAGAATAGAATAAAGAACAAAGAAAAAAGACCATGTCAACAGAAGCATACGTAAAACAAAACATACAAAACAACATCGCTACGATTGAATTTTTTCATCCGGAGCAAAACTCATTACCAGGTCATATTTTGGCACAATTAGCCAATACGATTACTGAAGTTGGGAATAATGCAGATGTAAAAGTCATTATCTTAAAAAGTGGTGGGGACCGGACTTTTTGTGCTGGAGCCAGTTTTAAAGAATTAATCGCTATAAACGATGCCGAAACTGGGAAAGTGTTTTTCTCTGGTTTTGCCAACGTCATCAATGCCATGAGAAAATGTCCGAAATTCATCATCGGGCGCATTCAAGGAAAAACAGTTGGTGGCGGAGTAGGAATTGCCGCATCAACCGATTATTGTATGGCGACTAAATTTGCAGCCATAAAATTATCAGAATTAAACGTCGGAATTGGACCATTTGTAGTTTCACCAGCCATCGAAAGAAAAATGGGCGTTTCAGCCATGTCGCAAATTGCCATTGATGCCAATACCTTTTACGAAGCCAATTGGGCTAAAGAAAAAGGATTATTTGCTAGCGTCTACGAAAGTATTGAAGAAATGGACGATGCGGCTCAGAAATTCGCCGAACATTTGTGTACGTATAATCCAGAAGCCATGCTCGAAATGAAAAAGGTTTTTTGGAGAGGTACCGAAGATTGGGACAATTTATTAGCCGAAAGAGCCGCTATCAGCGGACGATTAGTATTGTCTGATTTTACAAAAGAGACGTTGAAGAAATTTAAGTAAGTTATCAATTATGAATTATGAGTTTTGAATGTGAAACTCATAACTCCTAATTAAAAATTCATAATTATTATAATGGTATACGAATTCAAAGGGTTCATCCCAGTCATACACGAAAGTAGTTTCATCCATCCGCAAGCAGCGGTTACGGGTAACGTGATTATTGGGAAAAATGTATATGTTGGTCCTGGTGCTGCCATTCGTGGCGATTGGGGCGAAATCATCATTGAAGATGGTTGTAATGTTCAGGAAAATTGCACGATTCACATGTTTCCAGGAAAGACCATGGTATTGAAAGCAGGAGCCCATATTGGCCACGGAGCGATTATTCACGGAGCCAATATTGGAGCCAATAGTTTGGTAGGGATGAATGCGGTGATTATGGATGATGTTACTATTGGAGATGAATGTATCATTGGCGCCTTAAGTTTCGTTAAAGCCGGAATGCAAATACCCAACCGAAAAATGGTAGTTGGAAATCCAGCCACAATAGTAAAAGACGTTTCCGATGAGATGATTGATTGGAAAACCAAAGGAACAGCTCTGTACCAACAATTACCAAAAGAATGTTACGAAACATTAAAAGCCGTTGAACCGTTACGAGAAATTCCAAAAGACAGGCCAACACAAGCAGCGTTTTATGCTACATTAGAAGAATTTAGAAAAAAATAAAAATGCCAATATTCGAATTCAAAATGCCCAAAATGGGTGAAAGTATATCCGAAGCAACAATAATCAGTTGGTTGAAAAACATAGGTGATTTTGTAGAAGCAGAAGAAACTATTTTAGAAGTTGCTACCGATAAAGTCGATAGTGACGTGCCTGCACCTGTTTCGGGTGTCATTACAGAAATTCGTTTTCAGAAAGATGACGTGGTTGAAGTAGGTACTGTTTTGGCATTGATTGATGAAAGTCAAAAGTCAAAAGTCAAAAGTCAAAAGTCTGAAAATAGTTCTATTGAAAATAAGTCTGTCTCGCCGAGCGCAGTCGAGGTGCCACAACTCACAACTCACAACTCAAAATTCATAACTAATCCTGACGCTTTCATTTCCCCATTAATCATCTCAATTGCACAAAAAGAAAATCTTTCAATTGAAGAATTACAAACCATTCCGGGTTCAGGAACTGATGGGCGTTTGCAAAAAAGTGATGTTTTTAATTATTTAAAAAATAGAAAATACCCGATTCAAAGTAAACCTATAACTGACAACCGACAACCGGCAACTTCTTCTTATCCTAAACCTAAAATCAATTTTGTAGAAGGAAAAGACCGAATTGTAGAAATGGATAGAATGCGCAAAATGATTGCCGATCATATGGTGTATTCCAAACAAACTTCTCCACACGTTACTTCATATATTGAAGTGGATGTAACTGATTTGGTGAATTGGAGAAATGAGAATAAAGATAAGTTTCAAGAGAAATATAGTGAAAAACTAACGTTTACACCAGTTTTTGTTCAAGCTGTTGCTAAAGCGATTGTAGATTATCCAATGATTAATGTTTCTGTAGATGATACAACTATTATCGTTCATAGTGATATTAATATTGGGATGGCAACCGCTTTACCATCAGGAAATTTGATTGTTCCTGTGGTAAAAAATGCCAATGATAAAGATTTGGTAGCTTTAGCAAAAGACGTCAATCATTTGGCAGATAGTTCTCGAAACAATAAATTAAAACCTGAAGAAATTCAAGGAAGTACCTTCACGATTTCTAATGTAGGAACTTTTGGAAGTTTGATGGGAACACCAATTATAAACCAACCTGAAGTGGCCATTTTAGCCTTCGGAATTATAAAAAAACGTCCAGAGGTTATC
>CAIRMK010000378.1 GCA_903879645.1 uncultured Bacteroidota bacterium | reverse complement strand
CTTACCACTTGGAACTTGATTCAAATTGAGAAATAAACTCATTGATTTCACTTTGGTAATTAACACTGCAATTCTAGCTTTTATTTGTGGTTTATTAAATTCAGGAGGAATATTAACATTCAATTCCGCCACTTTTTTTGATAAAACAACTGCTTTTTTTTGGAAAGCCCCAATAGAGCTTTTAGGATTTTGATGAATCTCGGTCAAAAAATTCTGC
Source organism: uncultured Bacteroidota bacterium (assembly GCA_903879645.1). Classification (GTDB taxonomy): domain Bacteria; phylum Bacteroidota; class Bacteroidia; order Flavobacteriales; family Flavobacteriaceae; genus Flavobacterium. Next base: position 2,563 of record CAIRMK010000378.1, on the reverse strand, counting down.
CATTCCAACCAATTCTTAACCTTAGCTTGAGTTTCAGGCTCTAAAGGAGAGATAGTAAACCCCCAACCTTTTTCGATGCTTTTAAAAACAACTTCTTTTTTCTCAGCTTCTTTTTGTTGCTCAATAAGGAGCTGCTTATTGTCGTTTTGACAAGAAAAGAAGAGAATGAAGAGAAATACTATATAAAACGATTTAAATTTCATCGCGGATTCTGCTTTGGTTTACAAAAATACAAAAGTAGCATATATGTTTAAGACTTAGTGTGAAAGGTTTTATAAATGTTTTGAAAGAGGATATTTACAATCACAACTTTTAATAGCATATTCGAAAACCTTATCTTTGCACCACAAACGAATAAACTATGACTACTAAAATTTTAATCATCGGCGCTTGTGGACAAATAGGCACCGAACTAACTACAAAACTGCGAAGCATCTACGGAAACGACAACGTAATTGCTTCCGACATTAGAAAACTCAACAACGATATTGTAAACAACGGAATCTTTGAAGTAGTAAATGCTTTAGATTACAATCAAATCGAACATTTAATTGAGCAATACCAGATTACCGATGTGTATTTAATGGCAGCATTATTATCAGCAACTGCCGAGAAAAACCCAGCTTTTGCTTGGGATTTAAACATGAACTCGTTGTTTCACGTATTGAATTTGGCGAAAGCTAAAAAGATTAAAAAAATATTTTGGCCATCAAGTATTGCGGTATTTGGACCAACAACGCCAAGAGAAAACACGCCTCAATTTACCATTATGGAACCAACAACCGTTTACGGAATCAGTAAACAAACAGGCGAAAGATGGTGTGAATATTACCATCATCAATATGGTGTTGATGTAAGAAGCGTTCGTTATCCAGGATTAATCAGTTGGACAACCGAACCTGGAGGAGGAACCACCGATTATGCCGTTGATATTTATCATAAAGCATTAGAAGACGAAAAGTTTGAATGTTTCCTTTCAGAAGAAACAAAACTCCCAATGATGTATATGGATGATGCAATTAGAGCTACTGTAGAAATCATGCAAGCCGATGCTGATGATGTCAAAATTCGTTCTTCATACAACTTAGCAGGAATTAGCTTCACACCAGATGAAATTGCTAATGAGATTAAAAACACATTCCAGAATTCACCATATCTTACAAACCAGACTTCCGTCAAAAAATTGCAGACAGTTGGCCAGCATCGATAGACGATTCTTCTGCAAGAGACGATTGGGGCTGGAACCATCAATTTGACATGAATTCTATGACCCAAGTGATGTTGGAGAATCTTAAAAAGTAGCAGTTTTATTGTGACTATTTTTTGGAACACAGATTGAAGAAATTATATAAATTTTTAAAATTTCTTTAATCTGTGTTGCTTTTTTTAAATAGTTTGGTCGAGTGCTACTTTTTCAATTGATCAATCAAAGCGTCTTCTATAGGCGCTTTTATTTTTACTACCTCATTGGTGTTGTCGTTTGGTATCGTCATCGAAAGCACATAGTGTTTTATCTTCCAAGTGTTTTTTACTTTTACCAAAACACCACTTCCTCTGCAAATTTTCATTTGAGTGTTTAAAAGTTCGTCAAACCACGCGGTTTTTCCATCTGAAGAGAAATAAATATGACGTTCTAACGCAGTAAAACTCCATGCTTTTCCTTTGTCAAAATAAGGTTTTGCAAAAGATTCAAAAGCCTTTTTATTCCAATTTTCTGTAGCGTCGGTTCCAATGTAAATAGCATCGTCTGACAAAACATCGAAATACTCTTTGAAATTTGCATTTGCCGCAGCGTTATGCCAATTGTTTAAATAGTATTGATTTGTTCTTTGCTTTTATCTTGAGCATTTATAGTAAAAGAATTGGAAATTAAAAGAAGAAATAGAAGTGTTTTTTGCATGGTTTTATGTAATAAATTATATGAATAGTGTAAAATTAACTGGAGTAAAAATAGTAAATTTATAAGATAAATAAAGAGGTTACTTATGAATAAATCTGTTGCGTCTCGTGTTTTAATTTTCTTTTTTGTTATAGTCCTTTCGACAACTTTTTCTAATTGTAAGAAAGAAAAAAGCAATCTTGTGACATCAAAAGCACCAATTCCTTTTTTAATAGATAGTTCAGCAATACAGCCTTTTTTTACAAAGTTTTCTAAATTAAAAGTGTATCAAAAACAAGTTATTGAAATTTATCAAAAGCAGCACTATAATTATCTTTGGTTTGACAAACAAGGTAAAAAAGAAATTACGGATGCACTTTATAGTAGAATTAATAACATAGAAAAAGAAGGTATTCAAACAGCAGTTCCCTATAAAACTATTTTTGATGATTTATATCAAGGTCATTTGGAAAAACCCAATTTGGAAACGGAATTATTCCTAACAACGTACTTTTTTTATTACACAAACAAAGTGATTCATGGCATTGATGAAAGAAAGTTAAAAGAATTGGAATGGTATCTGCCAAGAAAAAAATTATCCTATGTAGATTATTTAGATTCTTTGTTGGTCAATCCAAAAGGTTTGGGAAGCAAAGAGCCATTAGTAGCACAATATTATAAACT
>CAIRMK010000377.1 GCA_903879645.1 uncultured Bacteroidota bacterium | reverse complement strand
CGAACACGAAACTTTTTTATTCAAAAAACTTATCAACCTAAAATTTGATTCCGATCAAAAAGTTTTCGCCGGAATTGAACGCCAAATTCTTCTAAAAATCTTATTAGATTACTACTCCATTCATCTCGACGGATTCAAAAAACCAAAATCTCTAGACGTTTTAAAGGAAGTTTTTTCTTAAAAACATAAAAAATCACAATTCTTTCTGATTTTTCGGTAAAAGTATATTCTCTTTTATCTATTTTCTATTCTCTTTTATCAAAATTCCTTACTTTCGCAAACTGATTTAAGAATACGACAAAATGAGCACAAAATTTACTGAATACAAAGGACTTGACTTGCCGACTGTGGCATCTGAAACCCTTAAATTTTGGAAAGAAAACAACATCTTTGAACAATCTGTAACTTCGCGTGAAGGAAACCAACCATTCGTGTTTTTTGAAGGACCACCTTCGGCAAACGGATTACCTGGAATTCACCACGTAATGGCACGTGCGATTAAAGATATTTTTTGTCGTTATAAAACTCAAAAAGGTTTTCAAGTAAAACGTAAAGCGGGTTGGGACACACACGGTTTGCCAGTAGAACTTGGAACTGAAAAAGAACTTGGAATCACCAAAGAAGACATAGGAAAAACCATTTCGGTAGAAGAATACAACGAAGCGTGTAAACGAACGGTTATGCGTTACACCGACGTATGGAACGATTTGACCGAAAAAATGGGTTATTGGGTAGATATGGAAGATCCGTATGTGACCTACAAATCCAAATACATGGAAAGTGTTTGGTGGTTGTTGAAACAAATTTACAATAAAGACTTACTATACAAAGGTTACACAATTCAACCCTATTCTCCAAAAGCTGGAACTGGCTTGTCTTCTCATGAAGTAAACCAACCTGGAAGTTACAGAGATGTTACGGATACAACAGTTGTAGCGCAATTTAGCCCCCTAGCCCCCAAAGGGGGAGCTGATGAAAATACAGTTTCTAAAGCATTTCGAATCTCTCCCCCTTTGGGGGAGTCGGAGGGGGCTTTTCTAGCTTGGACGACAACTCCTTGGACTTTACCATCAAATACTGCTTTGACAGTTGGCCCGAAAATCGATTATGTTTTGGTGGAAACTTTCAATCAATATACTTTTCGTCCAACGAAAGTAATTTTGGCTAAAAACCTTGTCGGAAAACAATTTGGGAAAGGATTTTTTGAAGTTAAGGAGGATGATTTATTTTTAAAAAATCTATTTAGCAAAAGTTACAATTCATTTCAAGATGAAATTAATTCGGAATTAGACCGATTATTATTTGAATTAAAAAATTCTGAAACAGAAGAATTAAAGGAAAGAATAAAATATTTAGGAAATATAAGAGAGCCTAAAATTCCGTTCATAGTTTTAACCGAATGCAAAGGGGCTGATTTAGTTGGAATTCGTTACGAGCAATTGATGCCATTGGCTTTACCATATCAAAATTCTGAAAATGCTTTTAGAGTGATTTCGGGTGATTTCGTAACTACGGAAGACGGAACTGGAATTGTACACACGGCTCCAACTTTTGGTGCTGATGACGCTAAAGTGGCTAAAGAAGCAACTCCTGAAGTGCCACCAATGTTAGTTCTTGACGAAAACGGAAATCCTGTTCCTTTGGTTGATTTACAAGGTAAATTCATTCAAGGTTTAGGGACTTATTCTGGAAAATACGTTAAAAATGAATATTACAACGATGGTGAAGCTCCAGAACGCTCTGCCGATGTTGAAATTGCTATCCAATTAAAAGAAGAAAACAAGGCTTTTAAAGTCGAAAAATACGTACACAGTTATCCACATTGTTGGAGAACTGACAAGCCAATTTTATATTATCCATTAGATTCTTGGTTCATCAAAGTAACTGAAATCAAAGACAGAATGTTCGATTTGAACGAAACCATCAACTGGAAACCAAAAGCAACTGGTGAAGGGCGTTTCGGGAATTGGTTGAAAAACGCCAACGATTGGAATTTGTCTCGTTCAAGATATTGGGGAATTCCATTGCCAATTTGGAGAACTGAAGATGGAACCGAAGAAATGCTAATTGGTTCGGTAGAAGAATTGTATTCAGAAATTGAAAAATCGATTACTGCTGGTTTTCAATCAGAAAATCCATTCAAGGGTTTTGTTGTTGGAAATATGAGTGAAGAAAACTACGATTTAGTGGATTTACATAAAAATGTAGTTGATGGAATTACATTAGTTTCTCCTTCAGGAAAAGCAATGAAACGTGAAAGTGACTTGATTGACGTTTGGTTTGATTCAGGTGCAATGCCTTATGCACAATGGCATTATCCATTTGAAAATAAAGATAAAATTGACGAGAACAAAGATTTTCCAGCCGATTTTATTGCCGAAGGTGTTGACCAAACTCGTGGTTGGTTCTATACTTTACACGCCATTGGAACTTTAGTTTTTGATAAAATTGCTTATAAAAATGTAGTTTCAAACGGTTTAGTTTTAGACAAAAACGGACAAAAAATGTCCAAACGTTTAGGAAATGCTGTTGATCCATTTCAAACCTTGTCCGAATATGGTCCTGATGCAACACGTTGGTATATGATTTCGAATGCCAATCCGTGGGACAATTTAAAATTTGATTTAGAAGGAATTGCTGAGGTTCGTAGAAAGTTTTTCGGAACACTTTACAACACCTATTCGTTCTTTACATTATATGCAAACATTGACAAATTCACTTATTCAGAAGCGGAAATTCCGTTGAACGAACGACCAGAAATTGACCGATGGATTTTATCAGAATTGAATACTTTGATACAAAATGTTGACGATTATTATGCCGATTACGAACCAACAAAAGCAGCCAGAGCAATTTCCGATTTCGTTCAAGAGAATTTAAGCAATTGGTACGTTCGTTTGTGCAGAAGAAGATTTTGGAAAGGCGAATACGGAACGGATAAAATCGCGGCTTATCAAACGCTTTATACTTGTTTGATAAATGTGGCTAAATTATCTGCACCAATCGCGCCATTTTTTATGGATCAGTTGTATCGAGATTTAGTTAAAACTACTCAAACAGAGGATTTTGCTAGTGTTCACTTGGCTTTGTTTCCGGTTTCGGTTGAAAACTTTGTTGATAAATCGTTGGAAAGCAGAATGATGAAAGCACAGACTGTTTCATCACTAGTTTTATCACTTCGAAAAAAGGAAATGATAAAAGTACGCCAACCGTTGCAAAAGGTTATGATTCCTATACTTGACGAAAATCAACGTACTGAAATCGAGGCTGTTTCAGACCTTATAAAAGCCGAAGTAAACGTGAAAGAAATTGAACTTTTAGACGATGCATCAGGTGTTTTAGTGAAGCAAATTAAACCAAATTTTAAAGCTTTAGGACCGCGTTTTGGTAAAGATATAGGATTGATTTCTAATGAAATACAAAATTTTTCACAAGAACAAATCAACGAAATTGATGCTAAAGGTGAACTATCGCTTGTTATTTCAGGAAAAAGTATAATTTTAACATCCCAAGATGTCGAAATATCTTCGCAAGATATTCCGGGTTGGTTGGTTGCAAATTCTAACGGAATTACAGTAGCTTTGGACATCACAATTTCTGAAGAATTGAAACAAGAAGGAATTGCAAGAGAATTGGTAAACAGAATTCAAAATATCAGAAAAGATTCTGGTTTTGAAGTAACCGATAAAATTAAAGTTCAAATTCAGCGTAGTGGTGAGTTAGAACAAGCAATAAAAAATAACGAAAGCTATATCAAAGACGAAACATTAACAGAAGAGTTGATTTTTACTGATAATTTAGAAAGTGGTATAGAAGTTGAGTTTGATGAAATAAAAACAATAATATTAATTTCAAAATAATACAAAGATGATTGAAGAAATGATGAGATACTCGGACGCTGATTTAGCAGAGTTTAAAGAAATTATCTTAAATAAAATTGAGAAAGCACAGGCTGATTTAGAACTTATCAAAAGTGCTTATATGAATGATTTGAATAACGGAACGGATGATACATCGCCAACATTTAAAGCATTTGAAGAAGGGAGTGAAACAATGAGTAAAGAAGCAAATTCAGCTTTGGCAATTCGCCAAGAGAAATTTATTCGCGACTTAAAAAATGCACTTTTCCGTGTTGAAAATAAAACCTATGGTGTTTGTAAAGTAACAGGGAAATTAATCGGTAAAGAACGATTAAAAATTGTTCCTCATGCTACAATGAGTATAGAAGCAAAAAATTTACAACGATAATTACAATTTTGTAATTCAAAATACAACGCTCCAAAAGGAGCGTTTTTTTTAGAAAAATAATCCTATTTTTGCACCACAAAAAATAAAAAAAATGAAACTTAGAAATTCGGCATTTATAATCTTTTTGATACTATTAATAGATCAATACTCAAAAGTATTTGTAAAAACGAATTTTGTATTGGGCGAACAAGTAAAGGTTTTTGGCTGGTTTAAGTTTTTATTTATTGAAAATGAAGGAATGGCATGGGGTACCGTTATTCCTGGGGAATACGGAAAATTATTTCTTACCGTTTTTAGAATTATTGCTGTTTTTGCTATAGGGTATTGGCTTTGGGATGCTACTCAAAAAGAAAAATCAAAGTACCTTATTGTTGCTATTTGTTTGATTTTTGCTGGAGCCTTAGGAAACATTATAGATTCTGTTATCTATGGTGTTATGTTCGATGATAGCCGAAATCATTTATCTACTTTTTTTCCAAAAAATAATTACGGTACTTGGTTTCATGGCAAAGTTGTAGATATGTTTTACTTCCCTTTTATTGAAGATTATAGAATGCCAAACTGGTTGCCATTTATAGGAGGAAAAGAAGTTACTTTTTTTAATGCTATTTTTAATGTTGCTGATTTTTCAATTTCAACAGGTGTAGGAATTCTCATCTTTTTCAATAAAAAAGCATTTGCTCATAATCCGAAACCAAAACATGTAACTTATTCTTCAGTTTTAGATCACGAAGAAGATTAGAACCTATAAAATTCAGTAGGAGTTATACAATAATTCATTCGAATATCATTTAGGGACACATCTTCAATAATCGTTTCTGCCTCAAAGAAGGACAATCCTATTTTTATAGTTTCAGATTTACATTCTGACAAGAATTTATCATAAAACCCTTTACCATATCCCACACGATTTCCTTTTAAATCGAAAGCTAATAAAGGCACAAATACCACATCAATATTGTTTACAGGAACATCTAAACCATTTATTGGTTCAGGAATGTTGTATTCATTTTTCTTGAATTTAGTATTGTCTGTAAGAAGATAATGAGACATTCCTAAAGTAGCAAAATCACTTTTTGAAACTACAATTTCCTTATCTTTTCCAGCTAAAATTTGAATAATAAATTCGGTATCAATTTCTCTTTGTTCTTCAATAGTTAAGAATAAATGATAGTAGGTTCCTTGCCAAACCTTTCTATCATCAATAGAAGTATTCAATTGCAATAACTGATTCGCAATGGCCAAACTTTTGTTTTCAATTTCTTCTTTGGAAAGATTTTTTCGTAATTCTTTGTACTTAATTCGTAATTCCTTCTTCAACATTGGAAACTAATTTCAATTCGTTGATAAAAGTAGTTAAATGTTGGACTTCTACATGATGCATCACCACAATTTTATACCAAGAATTTTTTTCGTTGTGGGTTTCAGGCACCAAATCATATTTATGAGCCAAATCTTTTGGAATATACTCAGCATGAATGGTTACAATGTTCATATAGGGTTCACGGAAATATTTTACACCTAATTTGTCCAATTCATTGCATAAAAATTGAGTTCTCATTTGTAAAACACTAATCTTTTCAAACCAACCAAAGGAGCCATAGCTATTCAAAATCATCCAAACAGCAATTGCATTGGCACCCGAACGACTTCCGCAAAGTGTTAAATCCATTCCTTCTACATATTGGGCTTCTTTAGTTAAAACATTTTCTATTAATCCTTTTCTGCAAATAAAAATGCCGGTTCCATAAGGTGCCTGAAGCATTTTATGGGCGTCAATTGTGATGGAACTTATGTTCGGATTATTGAAATTGATAATCGATTTTTCATTGCTAAATGGATAAACAAAGCCACCATAAGCTCCGTCAATATGAAGTTTGTACTCTAATGCATATTTTTCTAAAAGATCAGTATAATTCTTTGGATCATCAACAGAACCAAACATGGTAGTTCCCATATTGGAAATCACGATAAAATATTTTTTACCATTGTTCATAGCCTTAACAATAATTTCTTCTAAAGCAACTTTGTTAATTTCTCTGTTTTCAAACGAAACAGGAATTTTTAACCAATCTAATTGTAATAAATTAGCCCCTTTTGGTATGGAATAATGAGTGTCTTCCGAAGCTAAAATGACTATTTCATCTACTTTTGCCTCTTTTTTATATATATAAAAATTACGATACATCCATATCGCTTGTATATTAGCTTCTGTTCCACCAGGCGAAATGTAGCCATCGAATGAATTAGGTTTGGCTTTAAATACATCTACTGCCAAAATATTTAAAACATCTTTTTCTAGTTCGTGAGTGCCTTTAAAAGCACTTTCAGAATCCCCAAGGGTATGACAACCAATATGATTTGGATTGGAAACAAACGATTGTAACAATGGTGTGTCTTTTAGAAAAGGAGCATTGTCATTAAATACTTTCCCGTCTAATTTTGAAGCTGGATAGCCAAGAGAAGTGTCTTTGGAAAAATTTACATTTTCGTTTAAGGCTTCTAAGATTCTATTTTTTTGTTCTTCTGGAGAAAGTTTTTGCCAATATAACATACCTAAAATTTCCTCAAAACTACTGTAACAAGCTAATATAAAACATGATATTTGTTAGGTTTACATAGTGAAGACTTTGAATTTGTTTTGTGTAGAATTTAAAGTTAAATTTGTTTAGAGAAAAATAGGTCAAAACTCTTGGTTTCTCTTTTGAACATTGGCAATAAAAAATGAACAATCCATCTTTAGAACTTCAGATACAAACCTTACCCGATAATCCTGGAGTATATCAATATTATGATAAAGAAGGAAAAATTCTTTACGTTGGTAAAGCCAAGAACCTCAAAAAGCGTGTCTCATCGTATTTTAACAAAGTTCATGATAATGGTAAAACCAATGTATTGGTTCGTAAAATTGTAACGATTAAACACATTGTAGTTTCGTCGGAACAAGATGCCCTTTTGTTGGAAAACAATTTGATAAAAAAACTACAACCAAGATATAATGTGTTGTTGCGGGATGATAAAACATATCCTTGGATTTGCATTAAAAAAGAACCCTTCCCAAGAATATTTCCCACTCGAAGAATGATAAAAGACGGTTCAGAATATTATGGACCGTACACAAGTTTTAAAACAGTAAATATTATTTTAGATTTAGTTAAAGAATTGTATCCTTTGAGAACTTGTAACTTCGATTTAAGCCCTGCAAATATTGATAAAGGCAAATTCAAAGTCTGTTTAGAATTTCATATTGGCAATTGTAAAGGTGGATGCGAAGGCTTTGAAACTGCCGAAAACTATCAAATTCAAGTCAACGCTATTAGAGAAATATTAAAAGGAAATTTCAAAGAAAGTTTGAAGGATTTCAAATCTAAAATGCAAGAATTTGCTACTAACATGCAATTTGAAGAAGCACAACAAATCAAGGAAAAAATAGAAGTGCTTCAAAATTACCAATCCCACTCGACCGTTTTAAATCCTAAGATTTCTAATATTGATGTATTTTCAATTGTTTCTGATGAAGCTATTGCCTATGTGAATTTCTTGCAAATTGCCCACGGCGCCATCGTTCGATCTTATACTTTAGAGTTGAAAAAGAAATTAGATGAAACTGATGAAGAGCTTTTAGAATTAGCTGTAGTTGAACTTCGTGAACGGTTTCATTTGACGTCTAAAGAAATTATTTTGCCATTTTTATTGGATTTAGGACCAGCAGTTAAAGTAACTGTACCCCAATTGGGAGACAAAAAGCAGATTTTAGAATTATCAGAAAGAAATGCTAAATATTACAGATTAGACCAATTAAAACAAATTCAAATTGTCGACCCAGAAAGACATACCAATCGCATTATGGCACAAATGCAAAAAGACTTACGCCTCTCTATTGAACCACGTCATATTGAATGTTTTGATAATTCTAATATTCAAGGAACTAATCCAGTTGCTGCTTGTGTAGTTTTTAAAGATGGTAAACCATCAAAGAAAGACTATCGCCATTTTAATATAAAAACAGTTGAGGGACCAAACGATTTTGCTTCGATGGAAGAAGTGGTTTATAGAAGATATAAGCGATTATTGGATGAAAACCAACCATTGCCTCAGTTGATTATTATTGATGGAGGGAAAGGACAACTTTCATCAGCATTAAAAAGTATTGATGATTTAGGGTTGCGGGGAAAAATTGCAATTATTGGAATTGCAAAACGATTGGAAGAATTGTTCTATCCGGGTGATTCGGTTCCATTATATCTTGACAAAAAATCGGAAACACTAAAAGTGATTCAGTTTTTAAGAAACGAAGCACACCGATTTGGAATTACGTTCCATCGTGATAAAAGAAGTAAGTCAGCACTTAATTCTTCAATTGAATCTATCCCTGGAATTGGAGAAAAAACAATGCTATCGTTAATAAAACACTTCAAAAGTGTTAAAAGATTAAAATTAGCTACAGAAAAAGAAATTTCTGAAGTGGTAGGTGTATCAAAAGCCAAAAAAATTTCCGACTTTTACAAAACAAACCTATAATATGAAAAGTAAGGAACAAGGCAATCATAAAAGGCAAAATTATAGCAAGATTTATTATCTGCTACTTATTTTGTTTTCTCTCTCCTCTTTTTTATTACAAGCTCAAGAAAGCACAAAAAAACCAAGAATTGGATTGGTCCTTTCAGGAGGAGGTGCAAAAGGATTTGCTCATATTGGAGTGCTTAAAGTTTTAGAACAACAAGGAGTTAAAATCGATTATATTGGAGGCACTAGTATGGGAGCTGTTGTTGGAGGTTTATATGCTTCTGGATACAGTGCTTCTCAAATAGATTCTATTTTTAAAAACACAAATTTTGATGAGCTTCTTAAAGATTATATCCCCCGTGATTCTAAGAGTTTTTATGAAAAACATAATGATGAATTATACGCTGTTTCTTTATTGTTTAATAAATTTAATATTGGGGTTCCAATTGCTTTGTCAAAAGGTATGTATAACTATAATTTACTCACAAAACTAACCGATCCTGTAAAGCATATTAGAGATTTCAATAAACTTCCAATTCCTTTTGTTTGTATTGCAACAGATATCGAATCAGGAAAAGAAGTTGTTTTTCATAATGGTTATTTACCTCAAGTAATGTTAGCGAGTTCTGCATTTCCAACACTTTTTTCTCCGGTGGAAATAAACGGAAAAATGTTAGTTGATGGAGGGGTTTCTAATAATTATCCTGTAGATGAGGTAAAAAAAATGGGGGCAGACATTATTATAGGCGTTGATGTTCAAGATGATTTAAGAGATAGGAGTTCATTGAAAGAAGCAACCAAAATAATGGTTCAAATTACCAATTTGCAAATGATTGATAAAATGAAAGAAAACATTAGCAAAACAAATATTTATATCAAACCTGATATTACGAATTTTTCTGTAATTTCATTTGATAAAGGTCAAGAAATAATAAAAAGAGGAGAAGATGCAGCTAAATTAATGATTGTAAAAATTAAAAAAGTGGCTAATCCTAAAGAATTTGTGCAACAAAAAATGAAATTGAACAAAGGGAACAACATCCTTTATCTAAAAATGATAACCATTAATGATGTAAAAAATTATACTAGAGCCTACATAATTGGAAAATTAGGATTTAAAGAAGGAAATAAAATTTCTTATCAAGATTTGAAAAAAGGCATTAATAAGTTGAATGCTACTCAAAATTTTGGTGCAATTAGTTACTCTATTGACCAACTTGAAGATGGAGAAAACTTAAATTTAATAGTGCGTGAAAGCGAAGACAAAACCTTTATAAAATTTGGTTTGCATTATGATGGGTTATACAAAAGTGCCATTTTAGTGAATTTAACTCAAAAAAAATCTCTTTTTAAAAATGATGTAATTTCAGTTGATATCTCCCTTGGAGATAATTTTAGATACAATTTAGATTATTATATTGATAATGGGTTCTATTTTAGTTTCGGATTTAAATCAAGACTTAATCAATTCAATCGTAATGTTGCTACTGATTTTAATCATGGCGTCACTTTCTCACAATTAGGGATAAGCACTTTAAATATAGATTATCTTGATTTTAACAATCAAGCTTACTTGCAAACTATTTTTGCTCAAAAATTTTTAATTGGTGCCGGACTCGAGTGGAAACACATGAAAATAAACTCTAATACATTATCAAATCAATCCTCTATTTTTGAAAATAGTGACTATGGAAGTGTTTTTGGATATCTTAAATATGATTCTTTTGACAACAAATTTTTCCCAAAAAAAGGATGGTTTTTTAATGGTGATATACAATCCTATTTATATTCAACAAATTATACTAATCAGTTCAATAGATTTTCAATTGCAATAGGTGAAGCTGGAATATCAAGAACATTCTTTAAAAAAATAAATCTAAAACTTACTACAGAAGCAGGATTTTCATTAGGAGCTAATAGTGTTCCTTTTTTAAATTTTGTTCTAGGGGGCTATGGATATAATACGATTAATAATTTTAAACATTTTTATGGCTATGATTTTGCTTCTCTTTCAGCAGATAGTTATATAAAATCTACTGGAACTTTAGATTTAGAATTTTATAAAAAGAACCATGTTAACTTTTCAGCCAATTATGCCAATTTACAAGACAATCTTTTTGGCAATGGGAATTGGCTCTCTACACCTAGATATTCAGGTTATGCCATTGGATATGGATTAGAAACCGTTCTAGGCCCAATAGAAGTTAAATATTCTTGGTCTCCAGAATTACCAAAAGGGTTTGTTTGGATTAATGTTGGATTTTGGTTCTAATAATCTATAAAAATAAGTTTTCTTTAAAATAATTAAACAAAAAAAGTATATTTGAACACCATAAACTTAAAAAGATAAATTATGTCTATTTGGAAAAAGAAACCTTTACAACTTTTATTAGCAGAAGCATCTGAATCTGAAAAAGGATTAAAAAGAACATTAACTGCTTGGTCATTGGTTGCTTTAGGAATTGGAGCAATCATAGGTGCAGGTCTTTTTGTTAGAACTGCTACTGCTGCTGCTCAAAATGCTGGACCATCAGTAACTATTGGATTTATAGTTGCCGCTATCGGATGTGCATTAGCAGGATTATGTTATGCTGAATTATCTTCTTCCATTCCAATTTCAGGAAGTGCTTATACCTATACTTATGCCACAATGGGAGAATTACTGGCTTGGATAATTGGATGGGATTTAATACTTGAATATGCTGTTGGAGCAGCAACAGTTGGAATTGCATGGAGTGAATATCTCAATAATCTGCTGGTCAATGTGCTGCATACAAACCCTATACCTTATTCTTTATGTCATTCCCCATTTCAAACATCATTGTCAGGTGAACATGGTATGATAAATTTACCTGCTTTTTTTATTGTTGCAGTGATTAGTTTACTTTTAATAAAAGGAACTCAAGAATCTGCTTTTGTTAATGGATTAATTGTAGTTACTAAAGTAGCGATTGTTATAATGATAATTATATTTGGATGGCATTTTATTAATCCAGTTAATCATACTCCGTATATTCCATCAGCATCAACATATACCGATGATCAAGGGATAGGTCACCATTTTGGAGGGATAATGGGGATACTTGGTGCAGCAGGAACAGTGTTTTTTGCTTTTATTGGATTTGATGCCGTTAGTACAGCAGCTCAAGAAACTAAAAACCCAAAACGTAATATGCCTATAGGAATTTTAGGGTCATTGGCTATTTGTACTGTTTTATATATTCTTTTTGCTCACGTTTTAACTGGTGTTGCAACAGTTGAAGACTTTAGAACAGGAGGAAAAGAAGCTTCTGTTGCTTTTGCAATAAATAAATACATGATTGGATATCAATGGTTGGCACAGTTTGTTACAGTGGCAATTCTTGCAGGGTTTTCTTCAGTAATTTTAGTTATGTTGTTAGGACAATCTAGAGTTTTTTATGCTATGGGTAAAGATGGTCTACTGCCAAAAGCATTTGGTGATTTACATCCAAAATATAAAACACCATATAAAGCAAATCTTGTAATTTTGGTAATTGTGGGTTTGTTCGCAGCATTTATTCCTGGTGACATTGTTGGAGATATGACAAGTATTGGAACTTTATTCGCTTTCATTTTAGTTTGTATTTCAGTGATTGTGTTAAGAAAAACAGAACCAGATATGAAGCGCGAATTCAAGACTCCTTTCGTTCCTTTTGTTCCAATATTAGGTGTTGCAGTTTGTTTAGCCATGATTTTTGGACTAGGTTGGACCAACTGGTT
>CAIRMK010000376.1 GCA_903879645.1 uncultured Bacteroidota bacterium | reverse complement strand
TTAACTCAAAACCATTTTTATTAGGCATTTGAATATCTAAGAAAACCAACTCAGGATTGAAATTTTCTATTGCATTTAAAGCTCCATCAGCACTTTCACATTTTGCAAGCACCAAAAACTTATCAGGAAAATAACGTTTAAGAAGTTGTTCTAAAAACTCCCTAGCATTATACTCGTCATCAACTATAATCGTTTTTATCATAGGATAAAAATAGTTAATTTAAATTTCATAAATTGAACTGATTTATTAAACGTTGAGAAATATAGAGCAAGCGTTATCGAACAGGTCAATACTTTATTTCGATTTTAGTAGTGCAAACAAGGTTTTGTACTTGTATCTAGTATAGCAGACAGGTGCTAGTGTCATATAGTATTTACGTGCTAAAAGTTTAAAATACCATAGTAGAGACCTAGTTTTCCGAGTCAAAAAATTATATATTTTTTTTTGATACGGGCTTACCCAAAAAATATCCCGATTTTTTTGGTAAATATTTTTTTTGAATAATCAAGGGCTAGTATTGAATATAGGAACAAGGGGCCTTACATCTAGTAGGTATCCGCAGGGGGGGCAGGTGCTCCTACATAGATGGAATTAATAACACAAAAGTGTACCTAAATTTTGAGATTTCAACAATCAATTCTATTTAAATAATTTATATATCGGAAATAATGGAACACCCATTTTGATTCCAAGTGCTTTAGCCTCGTTGGAACGTGCAACAATACAGCCATCATTGTTTGATAAAACAACAATGGGTTTTCCTATAAGCTGTAGCTTAAAAACTCGCTCACAGCTTGCATAAAAGTTATTGCAATCAACTAAAGCAAACATATTGTAAAAGTTTTTGTTTTATAGATTAAGATATTTTCCATCTAATTTTAGTTCCTAATCGAATATATAGTTCATCAAATAATTTTAAAAAAGTTGTGTTGTAAAATCTAAACATACACATCTTCCCTTCAAATGGTTCTGGAGAATAATAGGTAAGTTTATTGTTAATCTCAGCATTTTTATCAGCCATAACTGTTAAACAATGATTCTCTTCATCATAATATAAACTATTTATAGGATTATTTCTAATATATAAATTCAATCTAAAAATAATTGGGTTCCATCTATGCTCTTTTAATATTAAAAAAAAATCTTTATTTTTTTTTACAATTGCAATTCCATCATTATTAGTTCCATCTATAGAATCATTATATAACATAAGGTATTCAATATTATGGACAAAATTTATATCTAAAGATTTATTAAAAGACTGTATATTACTATATGGAATTTCATCAAAAAAATAAACATCTGATAAATCTTCTTTGAATACTTCATGAACTAAATAATGAAACTCATCTATTTCTTCAACTTCATAAATTGGTTTAATTATTTTATCGAAATCTGGATGAATAACAAAATCCCCATTTATATCAATCCATCCATATTTAGTTTTTATTGTTGCTTTAAATAGACCAAATTCATCAATGTCTTCTAATTCATCATAATAAGGACTCACAACCCAATTGCCATTTGTATTTATTATCCCCCATTTATTTATAAAGTTTTTTGCTACAGCATAACCACTTTGGCTAAAAGATTTAATATTAGAAAGGCTGGGTTTAATTAATGTCTCTCCTTGATAATTGATAAGCCCAAACTTGCCTTCAAGTTTGACAATTGCCGTTTTGTTAAAATCACACATGTCAACTACTTTATCATAAATTGGAGGTATGAGATAATTATTCTTAATTACAATTATTCCTTGTTTACTATTTAATCTATACAGATAGTTTTCCGAATTTACAATTTGAAAAACATATTCAAATTCAGGCTTAACAATCCATTTTGACTCTTTATCAATTATCCCGTATTTTTGATTTTCTTCATGTGCACGTAGGTTGTTTTTATCGAAAAAATATAATTCATCTATAGATGATTCTACCCATTCCCCATAAATATCCACAACCCCCCTTTTATTTTCAAGACTAACAACAAAAGTATCCTTATCATTAATTTTACATTCAGAATACTTTGCTGGTAATATCCATTTACCACTTCGATTAATTACGCCAAAAAATAAATGGATTCGGACTATAGCATATTCATTATTAAATTCTTCAACTGATGAATATATTGGGCGTATAATCCAATTTCCATTAATACCAATGAATCCTTTATTGTTGTTTTCTCCTGCAATTGCAAAACCTCTATCGTCAAATTCACTTAAATTATCAAATTTAAAGTCAATAAGTATTTCTCCGTTTAGATTAATACATCCCGTTCTTCTATTTAGTTTTGCTCTAATAAAACCCTTTCTATCTATATGTGAAATACGCTCATACTTTGGTTGAACTACGACATCTGAGTTAAGATTTATTAATCCGAATTTCTTGTCAATTTCTATTCGAACAATATTTTCTATG
>CAIRMK010000375.1 GCA_903879645.1 uncultured Bacteroidota bacterium | reverse complement strand
TTAAGGGAATGCTATAGGTGAATGTTCCTGATACCGTTGGTGTACCGCTTATCGTGATGGTATTTCCTGCCCAAGCAGCTGTTACTCCTGTCGGTAAGCCTGTTGGAATTCCTATTCCTGTTGCACCAGTGGTGGTATGGGTAATATCTGGTGACAAGGCGGTATTGATACATAAAGTTGTAGCAATTCCAGCGGTTGCAGTATTTAATGGAGTTACTATAATAGTACCAATAGCATTAACACTTGCACAGCCTCCTGTTAATGGAATGCTGTAGTTGAATGTTCCTGATACCGTTGGTGTACCACTTATAGTTATGGTGTTTCCTGCCCAAGTTGCTGTTACTCCTGTTGGTAAGCCTGTAGGAGATCCAATTCCTGTGGCTCCTGTAGTAGTATGAGTGATAACTGGTGATAAAGCTGTATTAATACACAAAGTTGGTGTGGATGATGCAACTCCAACTGTATTATTAGGCTTTACTATAAAACTATTACTATTACCTGAAGTAGTACCACATTCATTAGTTACTGAAAGACTAATAGTGTATGTACCAGTGGTTGCATACGAAAAAGTGGGTGGAGTTGTAGCATTAGAAGTACTAGGTGTTGCACCTGTAGCAGTCCAAGAATAAGCTGGTGGCGAAGTTGGCAAAGCTAAATTAGAGCAAGAACTGACTGAAATAGTAGGCGTTACGGTAGCACCTATACAAATGTCAGGAATACTAGTAATAGAAACTGTCGGTGGTTTTTTTACAATAATTGTTTGTGGTAATGATGTCACTGGACCACAAGAGTTAGTCGTTTTCAACGATATAGAATAAGTCCCTGGTGTTATAAAACTAAAAGAAGGATTAGCGGATGAAGATGAAGTGCCGTTAGTATAGCTCCATGCAGGTGGTGCAGAACCACAATAACCATCTGCATAGGTAACAATCCACTCATACGTTGGATTGCAAGGATTAATAAAAGATGTTGTATTATTAACATTTACGTTTGCAGCCGGATTAGTTGGAGTAATACAAAATACATTATTACTTAAAGTAAATTGGGGAATTAATGGAGATTCAATACAGATATTTTGTGTAAATACAGAATTTCCACAACCTGGATTTCCACCAGAATTAGCAGTTAAAGTAACCGTATAATAACCTGGACCAGAAAAAATATGTGTTGCATTTGGTGTAGTCGGTTGCAAAGAACTTACTCCCGTTGGAAATGGAATAATATTAGATGCTCCACTAGCGGGATCCCCAAAATTCCAACTATATCTAGTTCCTCTAGAACAATCCGCCGCATAACCTAAAGTAGATGTATTAGTAAACAAAACATTTGTATTTGCACATGCAGCTGTTGGTGAAGTAAAACTCGCAGTTGGTTTAGATATTGTACTTATATTATTAAGTGTAAAATCCGTTGATCCACAGGAATTAGCTACTGTTAATGTTGCTGTATATTTTAAAGGACAGGAAACAGTAGTATAGGCGTGAGAAATAGGATAATTGGAGGCGGTTCCATTGATATTATTATTAAAATAAACTGTTTGTATTAAGTTTGATTGTAATAATGGACCAATGGTCGTTCCATCTCCCCAATCAATAAAATAAGTAGTGTCGGGAGAATTTTTATCCCAGCCTGGAGATAATTGACCAGTTTGTGAATTAATCGAAGACGCAGTTATTGAAAAATTGAGTTGATTTGTTGGGACACACAAACCTGTAGTACTTCCAGGACTTCCAAAACCTCCAGAAGGATTTGATGAATTTTTAATAGTATATGTTTTGACAATAGAACAACCATTGGATCCTGTACTTGTAATAGTCATTGTAAAAGTCCCTAAATTGTTGTAAGAATGTAAGGCTGGAAATGTTGCATTATTCAAAATTTGTGAATTATCACCCCAATTTATTGAATAAGTTTGACAATTACCTACTGATGAATTTCCAACACTTATATCAAAACCTGGATTATCAATCGCCGCTGTCCCACAATTACTGAACGGTGAAGTAGCATCAGGATTATTGTCAAAAAAATCAACATCCGGTTGTTGATTTACTGTAACAACTTTAGTAATAGTCTTCGGACAACCATTTGTCCCTGTAACGGTTAACGAAACATTATAAGTTGCTACTCCACAACCGTAAGAAGTAAAAGTATGTGTAGGGTTTTGTTGAGAAGAAGAGCCTCCATCACCAAAGTTCCAAGTATAAGAATTTCCTAAAGAAGTTGTATTAAATGAAACAGATGATCCTGAACATAAAGCACCATTAGTGTATGTAAAATCAGCTGCAGAACCATTTACAGTTATATTTTTTGTTGCTGTACA
Organism: uncultured Bacteroidota bacterium; assembly: GCA_903879645.1. Classification (GTDB taxonomy): domain Bacteria; phylum Bacteroidota; class Bacteroidia; order Flavobacteriales; family Flavobacteriaceae; genus Flavobacterium. Next base: position 993 of record CAIRMK010000375.1, on the reverse strand, counting down.
TCCATTAGAATCAGTATAAGTAATTGTTACACTACCCGGTGCAACACCAGTTACTATACCAGTACTACCAACTGATGCAACTGCATTGTTTGAAGATACCCATGGATTATTTGTTGCTGGGTTACCACTACCATTTAAATTAATGGTTGAGCCCGCACAAATTGAATTCCCGTTACCACCTCCTTGAACCGAAATAGTAGGTAAAGCATTCACAGTAAATAATATTGTAGCATCACAACCATTAGAAGAATTACTTTGATATGTAATTGTTGTTGTTCCGGGCGAAACAGCAATAACAAGACCATTATTGATTGTTGCCACATTAGTATTGGAAGAAATCCATGAATAATCAGCAGGATTTCCAGAACCAGATAATTGAGAGGAACCACCATCACAAATACTTAAATTTCCAGTAATTGTTGGAGGATTAGATGAACTAATAGTAATCGTAGCAGTATCATGATTAGTATTAACTGGAACAGGTGTATTAAATATGTCAACAACACCTGTTAGCACATAAGTTATTGTTCCTGAAACACTTGTATTAACTGGAACAACAACATTATTACTTCCAATTACTGTAGTTATTGTTAGAGCGGGTAGAGCTCCATTTATTGTATATGTAAAAGTATATGGATCAGTATATGGATTAATTCCATTCCCATTAGAAACACTAAAAGTAACAAATGAACTTTGGTTCAAACATACTGTTTGATCCCCTGATATCCTACCTTTTTGACTATACAAATTAACTGATATGAAAATCAAAAGAAAAAACGTATATATTAATTTGTATAATTTTGTCATATAATATTATATTATTTGTTAAAAATCTAATGTATTTTATTAATTCAATATGTATTTACTATCCTTTTTCTATATTAGAAAACTAATCTTTTTATTTTGGCTAAATTATCATTAAATACTTTATTACTTCTTTTACATTAAAAGCAAATAAAGGCAAATAAATAACTTCAAAAGTTACTCATTCAC
>CAIRMK010000374.1 GCA_903879645.1 uncultured Bacteroidota bacterium | reverse complement strand
TGTTTCTTCATTTTTTTTCTTGAATTCAATTTCATCGGTTAAGATTTTCAACAAATGATCGGAGTTATTTTGTTCTTCAATAAATATTGCATTGGAGTCGTCAAGTTGTTTTATTGTATCAAACAATTTTACATGAATTTCTTTATTTTTCTTTAACTCTTCTTTTAGCTTGGCATTTATCTTATTGAATTCAATATCGTTTAGTCGAATGGATTTTTCAAATAGCTCTGCATCTTTTTCATAATTTAAATAACTTTGATTAATCACTTCAATGAATTTTTGAAGTGCAGGATTTTGTTCAAATAAATCGTCACTAATGTACTTTTTTACTTGTCGTCCAAAATAGTTATGTAAATTTTCATCACCCATCATTAACTATATTTCAAGCATTGCAGTAATTGAAATGGTCTGATTGTGTAGTTCACATGGTTTGTGTGTTACCACAGGCGAAATTTCACCATAAGAATAAAAGCCAAAAAGAAAAGCATCTTTTCCATAAAGGTCTTTCATGATTTCAATTTCTTCTTCAATTCGGTTGTCTAACACAATTTCTCTTCCAACACAACTCACCGCCATAACTAACTGAGGATTATCGTTCAGTTCTTTTATCGTTGCTTTTGCCGCAATAAAAGAAGCGTCAATAAGTTTATCAAAATTAGCTTTCATCAGTTTTACTGTAGCACCTTGAGGAATATTCCCAGCAAAAGTCATTGACTTGTCTTCCTCATTGATTGACAATATAGTTCTTACTACCGGTGAAGCATTTTCATTTTCTTTCATCGATAAAGGAAAATACAATGCAGAACCAGGTAAATCATTTGCATATTGCCCTAAGTATTCTTTATATAAATCTAAGGCATAGTCATCGCCTATTTTGTAAAGCACATTTTTATGAGAATGGGTGACTTCTCTTTCAGGACCAAAGTCAGTCCAACCACCTTCACAACCAAAACCAAACTTTAAATGAATGCCATAAAAACCTATTATGGCAATTTCACCTTCTTTGGCATTTTCATTAACACCAACTATTGTTTTATGAAAATTTCTAGAATCGCCAGCAATACCTCCAAATATTGGAATTTTTGAATCGGTAGCATCAGAGAGTTCATTCACTAATTCGGTACCGTTTACATAAGTTCCTTCAGAAAGTACCATGATAGCAACTAAGTCATCAGAAACTATTTCTTCTTTTATCTTTTTACCTAATAGGGTTAAGTTTTTTTGCTCTAATAAATTGTATTTAGCAATTTTTATTTCAGTTTTCTCAAATTCTATAGCTGTAGTAACAATAGTCTTTTTAATAATATTGAAATTCGTTATTTGCCCAGCGGTTGAACAAATGACTACGTCAGCGTTCGGATATTTTGCTTTTACAGTATCATAAAGATTACAATTTTCAAGCGTTTCTCTTTCTCCAAAGCTTAAAACCAAATTGGATTTATCAGCAGAGAAGTCATTAGAAGTTTTAACATTTTCAATTTCTAATAAAGGATTGATTAATATTTGTTCAATTTTCATAAAAATATCAATTATATAGTATTAAAAAATTCTTTTTTATTGATTGTGTATACTTCAAACTTATTAAAAAAAAAACAACCTTTCCTTTCTTTACTAGTTATAATCGATTAAGTCTATTTTAC
>CAIRMK010000373.1 GCA_903879645.1 uncultured Bacteroidota bacterium | reverse complement strand
GCACGCCAATCGATTGGAGAGGAATCCTCTGGGGATTATTAGCCTCTTCCTCATTTACAACTACAATGTTTACGGCCAATAGAGTAGCAAGAGGAATTTCATCAGCACAACGAAGTTTATATATGCTTTTAGGTGGTGCCATAATTGTTTTTGCCTTCGCTTTATACACACAAACTACCCCTTTCAACTTTTCTATTTTCTTAAAATGGGGAATCTTTCTCGCACTATTCGGAACTATTATTCCGCCAATGCTTTTAAATGCTGGCTTTCCAATTACGGGCATAGGATTAGGAAGTATTGTTTCTGCCTTAGAACTTCCTGTTTCTGTAATGATGGCATTTATTATCCTTAATGAAAAAGTAATTGCCATTCAATGGTTTGGCATTATTTTAATACTCGCAGCTATTGTTATTATGAATTTAAACATTCCTTTTTTGAAGAAAAGGCAATGATTTATTTTGTCAAACTATAACTACAATCGAAATTTTAATGTTAATTTTTCTATACATTCGTAATTATAAATTACAAAAGCATGGAAAAACCTTGGCATTTATACGTCATGGCGGTGCTATACATACTCGCCGGAATCATTCATTTTAGAAAACCCGAATTATATTTAAAAATAATTCCACCATTCGTCACTAACAAAAAATTTATCCTTGAATTCAGTGGTGTTGTAGAAATTTTATTGGGAATTTATTTATGCACCCCAATTTTTTCAAGGTTGGCGGCCATTTCTATTATGATTGTATTGGTGCTTATTTTTCCATCCAACATCTATATGTTACAAAATAAAGAAGCTAGTTTAGGATGGCCAAAATGGTTATTGTATTTAAGGTTACCCTTACAATTTTTATTGATTTTTTGGGCCTATCACTATTCAAATTTACATCTATTTTAAAAACAAACATTAACTAAATTATTACATTATGAAAAAATTATTAGCAGAATTTTTTGGTACTTATTGGCTTGTCTTTGGCGGCTGTGGAAGTGCATTGTTTGCAGCAGGATATACTACTCCAACTGGTGTACATTTAGGAATTGGCTTTTTAGGAGTAGCCTTAGCCTTTGGATTAACGGTTTTAACAATGGCTTATGCGGTTGGACACATTTCAGGAGGACATTTTAATCCTGCAGTATCATTCGGATTATGGGCAAGTGGTCGATTTTCAATAAAAGATTTAGTTCCTTACATTATTTCTCAATGTGTTGGAGCCATTGCAGCAGCAGGAACTTTATTTTATGTATGGTCGGGCAAGGCAGAAAATATAATTGACAATACCAAAGCAGCAGTTTTTGCTACCAATGGTTTTGATAAATTTTCTCCCGATGGCTATTCCATGCTTTCGTGCTTTGTGGCTGAATTTATATTAACGATGTTTTTCTTATTGGTCATTCTTGGTGCCACAGATAAATTTGCCAACGGAAAATTTGCTGGAATCGCAATTGGTTTAGCCTTAACATTAATTCATTTAATTAGTATTCCCATCACCAATACTTCTGTAAACCCTGCTCGTTCCTTATCGCAAGCTCTTTTTACCGGAGGAGAACCTTTAAATCAAGTGTGGTTATTTTGGTTAGCCCCAATTTTAGGCGCTATTGTGGGAGGGTTACTTTATAAAAACTTACTCGAAAAATCAGAAAACGATTAATTAATTCATCTTAATCAATAAAAAAAACGACGTAACTATTTCGTCGTTTTTTTTATATATAGTAAGTGATTAATTTAAAGGTTATAATACATTGGAAACTGTTCTCTAATACTCTTGGGAGGAATCCCTTTTTTAATAAAAAGAGGCTTGGACACCTAAAAATAGTATCGCAATTATAGTATGTAACTAATGTAATTATTCTGTCTTTTTTTAATTACATTTGAATTATGAATTCGTTATTTCCATCTGAAAAAATCATTTTCGACGTGCCTAATGCGGTTATTGAATACCATCCCAATTTCTTTACGGCTGAAAAAAGTAGTTTCTTATTTGAAAAATTACGCCAAGAGATTCCTTGGCAACAAGATCATATTACCGTCTATGGAAAAACACATTTACAACCCAGACTAACGGCGCTTTTGGGTAATGAAGGAAAGCCATACTCCTATTCTAATATTGTTATGCAACCGCATCATTGGAATCCACTTTTGATGTTTATCAAAAATGAAGTTGAAGATGTTTGTAATGAAAATTTCACGACTGTTTTACTCAATTTATACCGTGATGGTAGCGATAGTAATGGTTGGCACGCTGATAATGAAAAAGAATTGGGCAGAAATCCTGTGATTGCTTCGGTGAGTTTTGGAGCCGAAAGAATGTTTCATCTGCAACACAACACAATAGTAGATGCCAAACTAAAAATCAATTTAGAAAATGGTAGTTTACTGATAATGAAAGGCGAAACACAACATTTTTGGAAACATCAAATTTCGAAAACAACAAAACCCATTGGCCCAAGAATAAACCTCACCTATAGAATAATCAAATAAATTTAGAAAAATTTACATCCAATTAAAAAAGTAATTATTTT